>DATCZY010000178.1:0-6518 GCA_036525655.1 Lysobacterales bacterium
GAAATGCCCAACCGCGTCCGCATGACCACGTCATGCTGCCAGATCAACTGCGGCGGCCAGGGTGATATCGCGATCAATGTGCAGTACACCAAACCGCCGAAGATCAACCACGACCTGGTGGCCAACGTATGTGAACGTCCGGCCGTGGTCGCGCGTTGCCCGGTAGCCGCCATCCGGCCCGCGATGGTGAACGGCAAACCGTCGCTCGAAGTCGATGAGAAAAAATGCATCTGTTGCGGCGCCTGTTACCCGCCTTGTCCGCCGATGCAGATCAATGGCCCGGATTCAACCAAGTTGGCCATATGGGTCGGTGGCAAACATTCAAACGCACGTTCGAAACCGACTTTTCACAAGCTGGTTGCCGCCAACCTGCCGAATAACCCGCCGCGCTGGCCCGAAGTCGCAGACATCGTCAAGCGAATACTCTATGCCTACAAGGAAGACGGCAAGGCCTGGGAGCGCCTCGGTGAGTGGATCGAACGCATTGGCTGGCCACGGTTCTTCGAAATGACCGACCTGGCCTTCACGAAGCACCAGATCGATGACTGGCGCGGCGCGCGAGCCAGCCTGAACGCCTCGACGCACCTGCATTTCTGATAACCCGGCAGTGATGAATTCGAACTTATGAAATTTGGAATTTTGATCAACGAAGGGCCGTTTACACACCAGGCCTCCGACAGCGCCTACCGGTTTGCGGTGGCGGCAATCGAAAAAGGACACAAGGTACCACGCGTGTTCTTTTACAACGATGGCGTTTACAACGCCAACCGTTTGTCTGAACCGCAGAGCGACGACCGAAACCTGGTCGCCTTGTGGTCAGAATTGGGCAAGGCAAACGGCATCGACCTGGTGGTCTGCATCGCCGCGGGGTTGCGCCGCGGTATCAAGGAGCAGATTCTGCAGGAGGGTTTCCGTATTTCCGGTCTCGGCCAGCTGGTCGAGGCGGGTATTCAGAACGACCGGTTGGTCGTATTCGGCGATTGAAGGAGCAGAGTTGAATGGAACCATGGGAAGAAGAGGAAGGCCCGGACGTCGTCAAACGCTTTATGTACGTCAATCGCCGTGCACCTTATGGAACGATTTATGCATTGGAATGCCTGGAGGTCGTGTTGATTGCGGCCGCATTTGACCAGGATGTCAGCGTGGTTTTCGTCGATGACGGCGTCTACCAACTGAAGAAAAACCAGGACACAACCGGCATAGGAATGAAAAACTTTTCCAAGACCTACCGGGCGCTCGATGATTATGACGTGGAAAAGATTTACGTCGAGAAGGAATCTCTCGAGAAACGCGGCCTGGCCGCCGATGACCTCATCATCGAGGTCGAAGTGGTCGCAGCGGACCAATTGCGCAAGATCATGGCGCAGCAGGACGTGGTGATAAGCTCATGAGCAAGATGCTGCATTTGATTAATAAATCCCCGTTCGACAGGAATGCCCTCGACAGCTGCCTGCGCCTGGCTGAAGCCGGCAGTTCCGTTCTGCTGTACGAGGACGGCGTCTACGCCGCGATGCGTCATGCCGCTTCCAGCGATGCTGTCATCAAGCGCATGAAAGACCTGAAGTTTTATGTTCTCGGGGCGGATATTTCGGCCCGCGGCCTGGACGATATCTCTTTGATCGACGGCATCAAGGTCGTCGATTATGGTGGTTTTGTAGATTTGGTGGTTGAGCACGATGTTGCCCAATCCTGGTTATAGACTGGTTTTTTTTAATACAAGGAAAAAGTAGATCATGGCATATGAACTCAACGGCGTCACCTACGAGGCCGACGAAGAAGGTTACCTGGTAGACATCAGCGCGTGGAACAAGGATTTGGCGGAACTGATCGCCAAGCACGAAAACATCGAAATGTCCCCTGACGCCTGGGAAGTGGTGAATTTCCTGCGCGACTATTACGAGGAATACCAGATTGCCCCGGCGGTTCGTGTTCTGACCAAGGCGATCAAGAACAGCCTCGGACCTGACAAGGGCAACAGCAAGTACCTTTACGAATTATTCCCGTACGGCCCCGCAAAACAGGCCTGTAAAATTGCCGGTTTACCAAAACCAACGGGTTGTATCTAAATCGTGAAACGGGTTAGCACGCCTGTGCTCACCCGTATTCACAGGGCAAAGGAGCATCCGTGCTAAGCACGATTTTTGCGATATTGTTTTACCTGGCAACGGCAGTATTTGTCGTTGGCCTGGCATATAGAATCCGGCTTTATGCGCGTACTCCGGCGCCACTGAAAATCCCTACGACCCCCGCCCCGGTCACCCAAACGGGTGTCGTTTTGCGTCTGTTCAGGGAAGTCGCCTTCTTTGAAAGCCTGTTCAAGGCCAACAAGTGGACCTGGCTATTCGGCTGGGTATTCCACGCTGCGCTGTTGCTAGTGGTGTTACGCCACCTCAGATATTTCACCGAGCCGGTCTGGTTCTGGGTGAACTGGATCCAGCCGTTGGGCAAGTATGCCGGCTTTGCCATGCTCGCCGGGTTGATCGCGTTATGGGGACGGCGCTTCCTGGTTGAACGCATCCGCTATATCTCGGGGCCATCTGACCACCTGATGCTGATGCTGCTGATCGGCATCGCCGCCAGCGGACTGCTGATGAAGTACGTGGCGCACACCGATATTGTTGCACTCAAGGCGTTCGTGCTGGGTTTGATCTACTTCAACTGGCAACCCCTGCCTGCCGATCCGCTGCTGTTGTTACACCTGGGCCTGGTACTGATCTTGATGTTTATCTTCCCGGTTTCGAAACTGCTGCACGCACCCGGGGTGTTTTTCAGCCCGAGCCGCAACCAGGTGGACAATCCACGCGAGAAACGGCACCTCGCTCCATGGGCGGCGGCGCTGGATGCCAACCGTTCCGATGCCGGTGGTGAATAGCTGATGGCCGATTACGAAACAATTCCAATCAACACGCTGTTCGAAATTCCGGCCCTCAAGCCCGGCGTGATGAAAGACTCAGCCCCGTTTGTGGCGGCGCCGGTACACCAGGAGGCACTCGGCTTTCCCGGTGAACTGGTCGATGACTGGCAGGCCAGGGCCATCGAAAAATTCGGCGAACTGCTGAAGAAGTCACGGGCGCTACAGGTTTACATGGACGGTTGCGTCAAGTGCGGCGCCTGCACCGACAAATGCCATTATTTTCTGGGCACCGGCGACCCGAAGAACATGCCGGTCGCGCGCCAGGATCTTTTGCGCAAAATCTACCGCCGGTATTTCACTTTCGCCGGCAAGTATTTCCCCAAACTCGTCGGTGCCGAAGACCTGACAAAAGAAGTACTCGACGACTGGTACAGCTACTTTCACCAGTGCTCGCAATGCCGCCGTTGCTCCGTTTACTGTCCCTACGGTATCGATACCGCCGAAATCTCCATGGCCGCGCGCGAGATCATGGACCACATCGGCAAGGGTCAGAAATACTGCAACGAGATCATTGGCAAAGTCCACAAGATCGGCAATAACCTCGGTCTGCCCGAGGCCGCACTGGCCAATACGCTGGAAGGTCTCGAAGAGGATATCGAAGAAGAGACCGGTGTGGCGGTCAAGCTGCCGCTGAACGTCAAGGGTGCGGATATCCTTTTGGTGACACCCAGCGCCGACTTCTTCGCCGAGCCGCATGTCGACGGCCTGATCGGCTACGCCAAGGTGTTCCACGCGGCCGGGGTCAACTGGACGATCAGTTCCTACGCTTCCGAAGCCGCCAACTTTGCGATGTTCATCGGCTCGTACGAGCAGATGAAGCTGATCGCCGAGCGCATCCGCAAAGCGGCCCAGGACCTGGGGGTCAAACGTATCATTTTCGGCGAGTGCGGACACGCCTGGCGCGTCGCCTACAGCTTTATGAACACGTTGGCCGGTCCGTTCGACTTTCTCGATCGGGCCTACCCGGTGCCGCAGCACATCTGTGAGTTCACATGGGATCTGATCCAGAAGGGCGAACTCAAGCTCGATAAATCCGCCAACGATCACATGACCCTGACGTTTCACGATTCCTGCAACGTTGCGCGGGCGTCGAGGATGGGGGACAGCCCCGGCGGGCAGTTCGAGATACCACGCGCCATCATCAGGGCCGTTTGTAACAACTTTGTCGACATGGCCGCCGACACCATCAAGGAAAGCACGTTTTGCTGCGGAGGCGGGGGCGGCCTGTTGACCGATGACCTGATGGAAATCAGGACCAAGGGTGCGTCACCGCGAATGAACGCACTGCAGGAAGTCGTCGAACAACACGGCGTCACCCACATGGCTGCAATCTGCGCGATCTGCAAATCGCAATTTTCCAAGGTCATGCCCAAATACGGCATTGGCATGGACCGGATCGTCAGCCTGCACCAACTGGTGTCGAACGCCATTATCCTCGATGGCCAGGAAGGCAGCGAGACTGAAGACGATGCTGACACGATTGAAGACACGGCCTCCGATTGAAGGCCATTAACGATGAATACCGAGCGCGGTTTAAGCGCAGGAAAATGACACGATGAATGAAAAGCTTCTTACCAAACGCCGCTTCAAAGATGGCGACCACGAACACCGTCCCTGGGTGGAGGAAATCTTCACCGGCGACCACTCACACAAATGTCCGACCTATGTTCACCGTGCCCCGCCCTGCCAGGCCAGTTGCCCGTCGGGCGAGGATATCCGCGGCTGGCTGAACATCGTACGTGGTATCGAAAAACCACCCGAAGGCACACCGTGGCAGGAATATGCATTCAACCGTGTGACCGATGCCAATCCGTTCCCGGCCATCATGGGCAGGGTTTGCCCCGCGCCGTGTGAAGACGGTTGCAACCGTAACGAAGTCGAGGACCACGTCGGCATCAACTCGGTGGAACAATTTATCGGCGACTATGGGCTTGAGCACGGTCTGAAACTGCATGCGCCCGGTCCTGATACCGGCAAGAAAGTTGCGGTCATCGGCAGCGGTGTAGCCGGTCTTGCCTGCGCCTACCACCTGCGCCGCATGGGTCACGCCTGTACGATTTTTGAAAGACAGGAGTTGCTCGGCGGCATGATGCGTTACGGCATCCCCGGCTACCGTGTGCCGGATAAGGTCCTCGATGGCGAAATACAACGCATACTCGATCTCGGGGTCGAGGTCCGCACCAATACCAAGATCGGCAAGGATATTGCCTTTGGCGAATTGCGCTCGCAATTTGATGCCGTGTTCATAGCGCTTGGCGCCCAGTCCGGCATGGCCCTGCCGGTACCCGGCGGCGATGCGCCGAACGTCATCAGCGGCGTTGCGTTTCTGCAGGCATTCAATGACGGCCGCCTGAAACATACCGCCGGCAAGGTGCTGGTTGTCGGTGGCGGCGATACCTCGATGGACGTGGCCGCGGTTGCGCGCCGCCTGGGGCATATCGAACATAAACGCGAACACGACAGACCCGAAAACATCATCATGGGTTACATGGCGCACGACGTGGCCACGGTTGCCCAACGCCAGGGCGCCGATGTCACGCTGATTTCCCGCGAATCCGCCGAAATCATGCCGGCCACCAAGACGGAAGTCGAACACGTGACCCAGGAGGGTGTAAAAATCAGGCCCGGCCTGCTACCCGTGGAAGTACTGTTGGGCGACGACGGCCGCGCCAGGGGTGTACGTGTCATCAAGACCGACTGGAGCGGCGGCAAGATGACCACGGTCGAAGGCACCGAGTCGGAGATCGAATGCGACCTGCTGGTCTCGGCGATCGGACAACGCGGTGACCTCAGCGGCTTCGAGGAACTCGACAGCGGCCGCGGCCTGATCGACGCCGATGGTTTCTACCGCGTCAAGGACCACCCCGACCTGTTCGTCGGTGGTGACATCATCCGCCCGCACCTGTTAACCACCGCAATCGGCCAGGCTTCGATCGCGGCCGAGGGCATCGACAAGTTCCTGGCGGGCCAGGAACCTTCAAAACGGCCCAGGGTGGACGTGCATCACTTCCATCTGCTGGACAAGCTGCGTGAAACCGGCCATGCGCCCAGTGAATATCCGCATGTGCAGGACCGCGGCACCGATAAGTCCGACTTCGCGATTCACAATTTCGAAGACCGTTCATTCGTCGAAATTGCGCCGGCGGACGAATTATTCCTCGCCCATTTCAAATATGAACCCAGGCACAAGCGCAAGGAGAGCACGATAACCGCCGACTCGGTGCTCGGCTCATTCGGTGAGCGTATCGAGGGCCTGACGGAAGAAGAGGCGAAGCTGGAAGCCAACCGCTGCATGAGTTGCGGTATGTGTTTTGAATGCGACAACTGCGTCATATTCTGCCCCCAGGACGCCATTTTCAGGGTCAAGAAAACCGAAGCCACCATGGGCCGTTACGTGGATACCGACTATACGAAATGTATCGGTTGCCACATTTGCGAGGACGTTTGTCCATCGGGATACATCAAGATGGGATTGGGAGAATAAGCCTTGAACCTGCGCCGCACCTGCATCGACTTACTGGTGTTCGCGCTGTTGGGCATGACCGGTGTGGTTGTTGCGGACGACGGCAGGGACCCGCTGTTACCCGTCATCCCCGCAGGCCAG
>DATCZY010000179.1:0-4878 GCA_036525655.1 Lysobacterales bacterium
TACACCCCTACGGCGCGCGCCACATGATTGACCCGACAAAACTGGAAGCCGGGTCGCGCGTGGTTTACGGCGATGAAATGTTCGACAGGATCTACGGCAAGTTGATCCCCGTTGATCAAAGCAGGGTGCGGATCATGCAGGATGGCGAATCGGTCGAACTGGGCAACCGTCAATTGACTTTCATGGATACACCGGGTCATGCCCGGCATCACTTCTGTGTATACGACAGCCTCACCAATGGCTGGTTTACGGGCGATACGTTCGGGCTTTCCTATCGTGAATTTGATACGGAAAAAGGCGCCTTTTTGCTGCCGACCACGACGCCAATCCAGTTTGACCCTCAGCCGCTAAAAGAATCCGTCAGAAAACTCGTCGAGGCAAAGCCCGACTACATGTATCTGACTCATTATGGCCGGGTCGATGACGTCCAGCGACTTGCGAAGGTGATGCTCGGGGGCATCGATGTGCTGGTCGGGATCGCGGAGAAGTACAGGGATCACGAATCGCGCACGCAAAAAATCGAGACTGCGATGAGCGACTGGCTGATAGAAGGCTTGGAAAAGCACGGCGTAACCCTCAGCAGGGAACGGTGCCTGGAGTTGCTGCATTCCGATATCAAACTCAATACCCAGGGTATCGAAGTCTGGCTGGATCGCGATGGCGTGCGCTAGGAGCCCGTTGGATCTTCCTCAGCAGATCATGTTAAATCCGACAGGCTCCTGGGGTTTCAGTACCGACCAGGCCTTGAGCTTTTCGGCATAACTTTTACCGGCGTTCGCCGGGCTGGTCGACGGTAGCACGTGGTACTCGAAGCGGCTTGCCAACCCCGGCGCCACTCGTTTTTTGAACAGGCCGGATGCCTTTTGGCCATTGAAATACACCTGGCTTATCAGCGGGTGGCTTTTGAAGAACCCCTTGAAATCATTGATCTCCATGCCCTCATCCCGGATAGCGGAATCGAGGCTTCCGGGCCGCACGCAGGTCTGGATAACATCCCACAGGGCGATTTGGTTCTCGTTGAGCAGTTGCAGGCGCGACGGGTAGTCCAGTTGCGGGCCGGCGCCGAAGAGGTCGCCCATGATTTTCCAGAATACATTGCGCGGATAAGCGTAATACTGAGCTGCCTCGAGCGAGGCCACACCGGGCATGGACCCGAGTATCAGTATGCGTGCATCCGGTCGTGCGACCGGGGCGAATCCCTGCGAAAGTTCCATCAGCAGTATATTAGTATCCTGTCGCGTAATTAACTACGCTTTCAGCGAGGCGGGAAGCTTTCTACCCGTGGATCCGGCGCAATGGCCCGTCCAATTTGCGTCGAAAACGGTCTCAATTACGCTAAACTATACCGGTCCATTCGGAGTCTACACATGAGTGAAGCAAGCACATCAAAGCGCGCTGCCCTGATTCGCGAGGCCGTTGTATTTCAGCTCAAATTGATGGCGGACGGTTTTCGCGACCTCTTATTGTTGCCGGTCTCGCTGATCGCAACCATCATCGGGCTGCTCCGGGGTGGCGATGAGCCTGAGCGGGAATTGAACCAGGTGTTAAAAATCGGCCGCGAAACCGAAGAATGGATCAACCTGTTCGGCAACCACGAATCGCAGCCAAAGACCCACGCCACGGCATCGATAGATGCACTCTTCGCAAAAGTGGAAGAAGCCCTCAAACAACAATATCTCACCGCGGGAACCAGCGCGAAAGCGCAGGCGGAAATCGACAAGGCCCTGCAGGCTGCGCAAGATAAAACCAGGCAGCAACAATCGGGCGGTTAGAACGACCGGGGAGAGCCCGGAAGCGGCTCAAAACTCAATAAGTGCCGGTAATATACTGGTTCAGTTTTTCGACCTCGAATTGCTTTTCATCCAGCATTTTTTTGACGAGGTCACCTATGGATACGATACCGAGAAGCTTGCCTTCCTGCACCACCGGCAAATGACGGCAGTGACAGGTTGTCATGGTCTCCATGCACTGTTGCACGCTATCGTCCGGATCGGCCGAAATCACCGGTGAGGTCATCACATCGCCGACCTTGGTCTGTTGCGATGAGCGTGATTGAAGGGCGATTTTCTGCAGGTAATCACGTTCGGTAAAGATACCGGCGATGACATCGTTTTTTTGCACCAGCACGGCGCCGATATTGACCTGGGCCATCAGGCTGATGGCATCAAGCACAGTTTCGTTGACGTCGACGGAAAGCACCATTCCGCCCTTGTTTTCCAAAATTTCAGAGACTCTCGACATGGCTGTAAACCGATAAGGACTATTGTTATAAGTCTAGTCCCTAATCCTGAGTTTTCAACGTTGAATGCTAAAATTATTTTTCGCGGCGATCATCGTGGACGGATATGACGGTATATTCGGCGTCGATGACATCTTTTGATGCTGCCTGGGGGCCTGGCCCGGCGCCAAAATCCATACCGCCTTTACGTAAACGATGCTTGATCCAGGCGATACGCAGCCACAGCGCCAGGCCGGCGATCAAGCCGAGACCGGCGACGACCAGCAACGCGGCCGTTCCAATGATAAATGCGCCCACCAGGGCAAACACTGCGATGATCGCCGCGATGATCCGGGTCAGGGGGTTACTGGGTGGAGGGCTAATGTAATAAGGCATGCTTGTCCATATTGGGCCGAAACTACCGGATGACAAGGACCGGGCTGCAGATGTGGGCCGGAATCAGAAGACCAGGTTAACGACCGCCAGCATCACGACCAGGAAGATAATCGTCATACCGCCGCCCACGCGCACAAAATCGGCCACCCGGTATCCGCCCGGACCGATGATCAGGGCATTGACCTGGTGAGTCGGCAGGATGAAGGAATTGGAGGTGGACAAGGCGACGATCAGCGCGTACATGGTCGGGTTGGCGCCGGTCGCGAGCGCGATGCTGATCGCAATCGGCACGAGGATGGTGGTGGCCCCGACATTGGACATCACCAGGGTAAAAATCGTGGCCAGCACCGCGATCACCGTCTGCACCGCGATATCCGGCAGGCTACCAAGCAATACCATGGCCTGCTGCGCAATCCACGCAGCGGTGCCGGTCAGTTCCATGGCCAGACCGATGGGGATCAGGCTCGCCACCAGGAAAACGGTTTTCCAGCTGACCGCGCCGTACGCTTCATCGATGCTCAGGACATGGGTGAGTATCATGCCGAGCGCGCCGACCAGCAACGCGATGGACAACCTGAAGTCTGTGAACATAATCATGCCGATGGACAGGGCGAAGAAAAACAGTGCGTAGCCGACCTTTTGGGGACGTTGCTCTTCCTTCGGTATGTCGGTGGCGACGATGAAGTCCCGCTCTTTCTGAAGTTCGGACAGGTCACGCCAGGTGCTGTGGCTGACCAGGCAATCTCCGGCCTCCAGGACCTGTTCGCGCACGTTTTCGCTGATGATGTTGCCGCGCCGGTTGATGGCCAGGACGCTGATGCCGTAACGCTTGCGCAATCGCGCCTCACCGATGGACTGGCCGATCATCCTGGAACCGGGGGGGATAACGACTTCGGAAATACCGGCCCGGCTTGGATTGAAAAGGCCGCCGAAGGTTTTGACACGGGGTTGCAGGCGGCAGTGGTTGTCCAGCGCAAAACGTCCAACCTTATCACGGCTGCCCATGACCCCGAGGATGGTGCCGACCCAGATCATTTCATCGGCGGGCGGGGCCATGCGGGGTTCGTCGGTGTTGCGGATGGCGAGCAGACGCGGCGTACCCTCGAGCTTTTCGGCGTCACCCACCTGCATACCCACCAGCGGGCTGTCGACCGTGACCAGCAACTCGTAGACGTCGCCTTCAATACCGTAGGTGTCGGCAAAATAGGTCTTGGTGCGGGCGGGTACGGCGGAAGATTCAATCTTGTTGTCCGGTAACAGGAATTTGCCAAAGATCAGGAAATAAATGATGCCGACCGCGAGCAGGGACAGCCCGACAGGCGCCACATCGAACAATTCAAACTGGCCCAGCGTTTCGGCGCCGGGTGGCAGGGATGCATTGGAGGCGCTTATCAGGTCGTTCAACAGGATCAATGGCGAAGAACCGACCATCGTTATGGTACCGCCGAGGATCGCGCAAAAACCCATCGGCATCAGCAGGCGGGAAAGCGGAATCTCGGTACGTGCCGAGATGCGCGATACGACCGGCAGGAACAGGGCAGTGGCGCCCACGTTTTGCATCAGGCTGGAAATTCCGCCAACGGTACCTGAGATCAGCGGGATGATGCGGTTGGCGGTACCGCCGCCAATGCGCAGTATGAAAGCGGCAACCACCGACATCACGCCGGTTCTGTCGAGACCCGCGCCTAGGATCATCACGGCGATGATTGAAATGACGGCGTTGGAGGCGAAACCATTGAACAGTTGGTCAGAAGGAACCAGCCCCAGCAGACCCAGCAGCACCATGACCGATAAGGCCACGACATCGACCCTGACCACTTCAAAAACAAACAACCCGATGGTGATGATCAGCACGGTCAGTACCAGCATCATGTCGACTGTGAGTGTCAGCCCGGTTTCCATTGCTAGTACTGCGTGTCGCCCGGAACGTATGTTTCAAAGGCTGCCAAATGGCTCAAGGCAAGGCGCAGTTCGCAGCTAATAGCCGCTCCCTTGGCAAGGACTGCAACGCTGTATTGGGTCATTTGGTAGCCTCTTTTCGGGCGCGACGAGAAGCGATCATCTGCTTTGTCGCGTCGGTTTTAAGGGACACGCCATTCACTGCAAGACGCGCCTCGCAGCTAACCGATCCCGTCGCGCTGAAATATACGCTCCGGGCGATACACTGCACTAATTATCCTAACCTGCTCAGGTTCTTTGGTACAGCAAATCCCTGACCTCGTGACCGAGTCGTTCGCCACGTTCCTCGTACTTCGTAAACGGAC
>DATCZY010000180.1:0-17902 GCA_036525655.1 Lysobacterales bacterium
GGCGTCGTCGGAACGCCATACCTGCAAACCGACGATATCGGTATTGAACAGATCGGCATTGGCATCGCCGAGTTCATCGATGATGTCCTGGATACTCACCTTGTCGGTCCTTACCCACTCGATCAGCTTGTCGGCGTCAATGCTGACGTCGAAATCAGAACTGCGGATAAAGCCTTCTATCTCGTTCTTGTCCTGCGCCAGGAATTCCTCTTTGCTCATGTTGCGTAAACGCTTGGCGTTGACCGGGCGATCACCGAGGTCCCACTGGTCCTCGGGTAACGGCTGCTGATTATCGACGCTGGCATAAATGGTATCAGGGCTGGCCGCGCTGACCGCCAGGCCGATGCGTCCGACAAATTCGCCACGGGGCAATCCGCCTTCGAGCCTGGTCCAGTTGTCGCCGCCGTCAACGGACTTGTAGATGGCCGAGCCTGGGCCACCCTCGGTGAAATCCCAGGGCCGGCGCTTGCGCTCCCAGGCCGCGGCATACAATGTTTTTGCATCACCGGGTTTGAAAACCAGGTCGATCACACCGGTCCAGTCACCTCCCCTGAGCACCTGCTGCCAGCTCTTGCCGCCGTCGCGGCTGCGGAAAACGCCGCGTTGCCCGCCCGGCGTGTACAACTTACCAAGTGCTGCCACGTAGATCGTGTCCGAATCATTCGGGTCGACAAGGATACGGCCAATACGATCACTATCACCCAATCCCATGTAAACCCAGTTCTGGCCACCGTCGTCGGAGCGGTAAACGCCCATGCCGCCGTACGAGGACCGGGATGAATTGTTCTCGCCCGTGCCCACCCACACCGTCTCCGGGTTATTTGGGTCAACCGCGATATCCCCCATGATCATGCTGGGCTGATGATCGAACAGGGGTTCAAAGGTGTGACCGTTATTGGTGGTTTTCCACAAGCCACCGGAGGCATAGGCGGCGTAAAAGGTATATGGCTGGCCAGGCACCACTTCCATGTCCACCAGGCGCCCGCCCTGCACGATCGGGCCGATGCTGCGCCACTTCAGGCCGCGATAGGGCGAATTGGCGAGCAGGGCCTGTTGCGCCTGCCATGCGGCATGTTTAGCGGAAAAATCAGCGGGCGGTCCTGCTTGTGGCCGCGCCTCCAGCACCGTTGCTAAAAACAGTCCTGCGAACAGAACAAGCGCCGAAATTGAATGACTGCTTTTCATGGTTGTCTTTCCTTTGTATTTTCCTGTCGATATTCTGGATGGATTGCGACTGGCCTGTGAAGGGCGATTTCTCTAACCGGCTAAATGTTATTCACTCAACGGACAGGCCAGAAATTCGGGTAAAGCCTCTGCACGCGCGGAATACGCGGCCAGTGCCGGATAATCCTTTGGCCCCAGAGTCACCCTGTCAATGTGCTGCATAAAGTGCCAGGCAACGGCTATCGAGATATCCGCCTGGGACGGTTCATTTCCAAACAGCCATTTGTCCGGTGATTGCGCACAGGCTGCAACAGCTGACTCCATCAACCGGGTGGCGCCTTCGAGCTGCTGCTCAAGACGCTCGATCCACGGTTCGTATTGCAGTTCTGCCGGCCGCTGCGAGGTCTCGTAAATCAATTGCGCGACCTTTTCCATCGCAACGAGCGCTGCGCTGGTCAGATGAAGTGCTGCGGCGTAATCCCCCGCATGTGCAGGCATCAGGCGACGCCGGGCAAGTTGTGATTCGAGGTAGTCGATGATCAGTGTCGAGTCGCTGAGCACCTGGCCGTTTTCGAGAACCAGTGTCGGCACCTTGACCATCGGGTTGATCGCCCGGAACGTTTCGTAATCCCGGAAAATCGACAACTCCCTGTGCGCATATTTAATACCCAGAAATTGCATCGTGATGGCCACACGGCGGACAAACGGCGATTCCAGGTATCCAATCAATTGCATGTGTCGTCCTCGAATCAGGCCTTGGGTAATGTCACGCCCCGCTGGCCCTGATATTTACCCTTTCGGTCTGCATACGTGGTTTCGCACTGCTCGTCGGACTCAAAAAACAGGAACTGGGCGACACCTTCATTGGCGTAAATCTTGGCGGGCAGGGTCGTGGTATTGGAAAACTCCAGGGTCACGTGACCTTCCCATTCCGGTTCCAGCGGTGTGACATTGACGATGATGCCGCAACGCGCGTAGGTCGACTTGCCAAGACAGATGGTCAACACATTTTTCGGGATGCGCAGGTATTCAACCGTGTGCGCCAATGCAAACGAATTGGGCGGAATAATACACACGTCACCGACGAAATCGACAAAACTGTTCTCATCGAAGTTTTTCGGGTCGACCACTGCAGAGTTGATATTGGTAAAAATCTTGAAGTGATTGGCGCAGCGGACATCATATCCATAACTGGAGGTTCCGTACGAAATCACACGGCCTCCATGTTCTGTCGTGTTGACCTGACCGGCCTCGAAGGGTTCGATCATGCCGTGCGCCTGCGCCATCCGGCGAATCCAATGATCTGACTTGATGCTCACTGTTTTTTCCGTCAGCTTTGAATAACAATCTGGGGCATCTGCAGCGTCATGCTGCGCGGCATAACCGACAATACACCGGCGGTTTTCAAGGCCAGGTTGCGGTAGCTTTTCGCTATCGGCGAATCCTGGTTTTGCATCATGGTCGGCTTGCCGGCATCCAACGAAGAGCGAATCTCCATCGTCAACGGCAATTGTCCCAACAGCGGTATATCAAAATCCTTTGCCATCTGCTCGCCGCCGCCATGTCCGAAGATCGCTTCCTCGTGACCGCAGGCTGTGCAGATATGGGTGCTCATGTTTTCAACCACACCGAGGACCGGCACACCGACCTTGCGGAACATGTGGACGGCGCGGCGCGCATCCAGCAGGGCGATGTCCTGTGGCGTGGTGACAATGACCGCACCTGCGACCGGAATTTTCTGCGCCAGCGTTAACTGGATGTCACCGGTTCCCGGCGGCAGGTCGATGATCAGGTAGTCCAGCGACCCCCAAAGCGTGTCCCCCAGCAATTGCTGCAAGGCGGAGGTGACCATTGGTCCGCGCCAGATCATGGCGGTGTCTTCAGCGACCAGAAACCCGATTGACATCACTTTCAGCCCGTAGGCCTCTTTGGGGATGATGTGTTCCCCGTCGGTGCTCGGCTGGCCTTTTACACCCAGCATGGAGGGTATGCTTGGACCGTAAATATCGGCATCCAGCAAGCCGACGCGCGCGCCTTCGCGTTGCAGTGCAAGCGCGAGGTTGACCGCGGTGGTGGATTTACCCACACCACCTTTGCCGGAACCCACCGCGATGATATTCGCTATTGAATCCAGCGGCTTAAGGTCTTCCTGCACCTTGTGGGGCATGACCTTAAAGCTCATGTTGACACTGGCCTTGTCGATCTCCGGGTCGCTTTCGAGGCGGTCTTTGATCGTCGCTGCAAGTTCCGCGCCTTTATCGGCCAACAGGTAACCCAGGCGGACATCCACGCTGACCCGGTCTCCATGTATGCCAACCTCGCGAATGGCGCCTGCCGCGACCAAGTCACGGCCTGAATTCTCATCGATTATGCCGGCCAACAAGGCCATCACGGTTTCTTTATTCATGGATTAACTACTCTCCTGGAAATACACAGCTGATTCAACAAGCGTGACATTGTACTCGTTTAGCTGGCCGGAATGGCAACCGCGGCGACAAAATTCAATCGGCAAATTACGCACCCGACGCTACAGCTTGTCTGACCGGCGTGCCATAATTGCGAATTCCCTAATTGCCCCGAAACCGGCAGCACAAGCAAAACTATGAGCAAACAGAAAAGAAGAATACTGGTCACCAGCGCCCTGCCCTACGCCAACGGCGCGATCCACCTTGGCCATATGCTGGAATATATCCAGACCGATATCTGGGCGCGTTTCCAGCGAGCGCAAGGTCATGAAGTATATTTTGCCTGGGCGGACGATGCCCACGGCACACCGATCATGCTGCGCGCCCAGGCCGAAAACATCACGCCGGAAGAACTGATCGACCGGATGAACGCCGAACACCAGCGGGACTTTGTTGATTTCGGACTGAGTTTTGATAACTACGCCACCACCCACGGCGAGGCCAACCGCCAGTGCGTGGAAACCATTTACGAAAAGCTCGAAGAGGGCGGGTACATAGAGCGGCGCAGTATCTCCCAGTTTTATGACGAGCAGAAAGGCATGTTCCTGCCCGACCGCTTTATCAAGGGCACCTGCCCCAAGTGCAAAACCCCTGACCAGTACGGCGACAGTTGTGAATCATGCGGCGGCACTTACAGCCCGACCGACCTGATCGATCCGCGCTCAGCCGTCAGCGGCAGCGCGCCGGTGATGCGCGACTCCGAGCACTATTTCGTGAAACTCTCCGCATTCGAGAACAGGCTGCAAAACTGGTTCAGCTCGCGTCCGCTGCAACCCGAAGTGGTCAACAAGATGCAGGAGTGGTTCGATGACGGTTTGCGCGATTGGGACATATCCCGCGACGAACCCTATTTCGGTTTTAAAATCCCCGGCACGAAGGACAAGTACTTCTATGTCTGGGTAGACGCACCGATTGGTTACATGGCCAGCTTCAAGGAACTGAGCGAGCGTATCGGTCTCGATTTCGATGAATGGTGGGATCCGGATACCGACACCGAGCTGTATAATTTCGTCGGCAAGGACATCGTCTATTTTCACACCCTGTTCTGGCCGGCCATGTTGATGGGGGCCGGTTACCGCACACCAACGGCGGTTTTTGCACACGGCTTCCTGACCGTTGACGGTGCGAAGATGTCCAAATCGCGCGGTACGTTTATCCAGGCCAGGACCTACCTCGATCACTTGCACCCGGACTACCTGCGTTATTACTTCTGCGCCCGCCTGGGCCCGGGGCTCGGGGACATCGATCTGAGCCTGGACGATTTTGTCTTCCGCGTTAATTCCGACATGGTCGGTAAAGTCGTCAATATCGCCAGCCGCTGTGCCGGGTTTATCCAGCGTGGATCAGATGGCCTGTTGGCGTCCGAGCTACCCGAGCCAGAGTTGTACCAGAAGTTCGTGGCCCAGCGTGAAGCGATTGCCGATGATTTCGAGCAACGCAATTACCAGTCCGCGATCCGTCGCATCATGGCGTTGGCGGATGAGGGCAACCGTTATATCGACGAACACAAGCCATGGACGCTGAACAAACAGGAAGACCAGCAGGCAAGGGTCCAGGCCATATGCACACAGGGCATCAACCTTTTCCGCGTGCTGATGACCTACCTGGCGCCGGTGGTGCCGTTCACGGCCGCCACCGCTGCCGAATTTCTCGGTGTGCCGCTGGATAAATGGTCATACCTCGACCGTCCCATGCTGAATGTTGCCATCAATACCTTCCAGCCGTTGATGACCCGTGTCGACCCCCTCAAAATTGAGGCCATGATCGAGCATTCGAAAGAAAACCTGCAATCCACCGAGACGCCCGCGCAGCCGGCCCTCAATCTCGCAGACGAGATCGAAATCGGGGACTTTCTGAAGGTCGATCTGCGTATTGCAAAAATCGTCGACGCCAGGGCCGTACCCGAGGCCGACAAGCTTGTCCAGCTGACCCTGGACATCGGCGGCGAAACCCGCAATGTGTTCGCCGGTATCAAATCCGCCTACGAACCTGCGGACCTGATCGGCCGCTTTACCGTGATGGTGGCAAACCTGAAACCCCGAAAGATGCGCTTCGGAGTTTCCGAAGGGATGGTGCTGGCCGCCGGACCGGGCGGAAAGGACCTGTTCATACTCAGCCCGGATGAAGGTGCAGTGCCCGGTATGCGTGTGACCTGAAACTCGCTCCAATGAGATTTCCAGCGTATGAGTGAACACTTACTGATCCTTGTAAGCACGGTCCTGGCCAACAATTTTGTCCTGGTTCGCTTTCTCGGTCTGTGTCCGTTCATGGGGGTCTCCAACAAGCTCGAAGGCGCGATGGGAATGGCGGTGGCGACCGCCTTTGT
Source organism: Lysobacterales bacterium (assembly GCA_036525655.1). Lineage (GTDB taxonomy): Bacteria > Pseudomonadota > Gammaproteobacteria > Xanthomonadales > SZUA-36 > SZUA-36. The sequence continues at coordinate 5,956 of DATCZY010000180.1, forward strand.
GCTGACCCTGTCTTCGGTATCCAGCTACCTGGTGCACCGCTACCTGCTCACGCCGTTTCACCTCGAATACCTGTCTACGCTGAGCTTTATCCTGGTCATCGCGGTGACCGTGCAACTGACCGAAATGTTCATGCGTAAATCCAGCCCCGTGCTCTACCGTGTACTGGGCATTTTCCTGCCCCTTATCACAAGTAACTGTGCGGTGTTGGGCGTGGCCCTGTTGAATGTTCAGGAACAGCATAACCTGCTGCAATCTGCCTTGTACGGGTTCGGCGCAGCGGCGGGCTTTGGCATCGTGCTGGTGCTGTTTGCCGCCATGCGCGAACGCATCACCCTCGCCGACGTACCCGTGCCTTTCAAGGGCGCGCCGATCGGCCTGATCACCGCCGGTATGATGGCCCTCGCGTTCATGGGTTTCAAAGGGCTGGCCAACCTATGACCGCCGCGCCTATAACTCGCGGCCTGCCGGCATGTTGATTTCGGTCCTGATACTCAGCGCACTGGGTATCGTGTTTGGACTGGGGCTGGGCTGGGCGGCGTTGCGCTTTAAAGTTGATTCGGATCCGGTCGTGGAACGCATCGATGCCCTATTGCCACAAACCCAGTGCGGACAGTGCGGCTACCCCGGTTGCCGGCCCTACGCCGAGGCGATCGCGAAGGACGAGGCCGATATCAACCAGTGCCCGCCTGGCGGCGAGGCCGGTATCCGCGCACTGGCCGACCTGCTCGGCCGCGAGCCCAAACCGCTGAACCCGGAAAATGGCGAAGAGACCGCAAAAACCGTGGTGCTGATCGATGAATCCCGCTGTATCGGTTGCACCCTGTGCATACAGGCCTGTCCCGTCGACGCGATCGTCGGCGCGGCAAAGTTGATGCACACCGTGATCAGGTCCGAATGCACCGGTTGCAACCTGTGCCTGCCGCCCTGCCCGGTCGATTGCATCGATATCGTCGCAGCTGAAACAAGCCCGCCGCGCTGGCAAAGACCGCGGCCAAAAACCGCACGGACCGGGTGACCTGGACATGACCCCCTCCCCTATCGACGAAGCAGCGCACGAGGCCGGCAAACGCATCCACCATTTTCATGGCGGTCTGCGTTTGCGGCACAACAAGAAGATCTCCTGCCGGGACCCGGTCGAGCGCCCGCCCCTGCCCGACCTGCTGATCGTGCCACTGTTGCAACAGGCCGGGGACATCGCCGAGGCGCTCGTGCATACCGGTGACAGGGTGCTCAAGGGACAGCCAATTGGTCAGTGCCAGCCCTGCGCGGCGATTCACTCTCCCGTGTCAGGCACGGTTGAAGCGATCGAAGACCGGCCCATGTCGCACCCGTCCGGGCAATCGGGCCCATGCGTGATCATAAGGCCGGATGGCAGGGAGGAGTGGTTCAAACTCAATCCGGTCGATGACTGGCAAACGGCTGGTGCTGATGAACTCATCACGCAAATACAGCGCTGTGGTATCGCCGGTCTCGGCGGTGCGGTATTTCCGACCCACACAAAAATGCGTGACGGACGTGACAGGCACATACATACGCTGATCCTCAACGGGGTCGAATGTGAACCCTACATCAGCTGTGACGAAATGCTAATGCGCGAACAGCCCGGTAAAATCATCCTGGGTGCGCGTATTTTACGCAGGGTGCTGGGCGCCGAACGGGTACTTATTGCGATCGAGGACCAGATGGGCGCGGTGCAAAAGGCGCTCATCGGTTGCGCGGAATTCGCCCAAAGCAAAAACATATCGGTCATAAAAGTGCCGACGATCTATCCCGAAGGTGGCGAAAGACAGTTGATACAGGTCCTGACCGGGCTGGAGGTGCCCGCCGGGGGACGGCCGTCCGACCTTGGCCTGGTTTGCCAGAATGTGGCAACCGCCGCCGCGGTCGCCGAGGCAGTGACCCAGGGCACGCCCCTGATCGAGCGCTACGTCACCGTCACCGGCAACGGCATCTCGCATCCACGTAACTTCCTGGCGCTGTTCGGCACCCCCATTTCCCACCTGGTGGCGTGCTGCGGAGGCTACAACGACGATGTGGCGCGCCTGGTGATCGGTGGGCCGATGATGGGTTATCCGCTCGACACCGACAGCGCACCGGTGGTCAAGGCCAGCAATTGTGTGCTGGCACTGAGCCGGCAGGATATCGCCGAACCCCAAGTGGAGATGCCTTGCATCCGATGTGGCGAATGCGCCAGGGTCTGCCCGGCAATGCTTTTACCACAGCAATTGCAACTACAGATCAGAAATGGGCTGTGGAAGCCGGCGCAGGAGTATGGCCTGTCGGCCTGTATCGAATGTGGTTGCTGTGACCTGGTCTGTCCGAGTCACATTCCGCTGGTGGACTGGTTCCGCTATGGCAAGGGCGAATTGCGCAAGCGCGCCCTTGAAAACGCCGCCACCGAACTGGCCCGAAAACGCTTTGAAGAACGTGAAGAGAGGCTGTTGAGACTGAAACAGGAACGCGCCGAGAAGATGACGCGCCGCAAACAGGTGCTGAAAGACAAAACCACGCAACAGGACCGCATCCAGGCGGCGATCCGGCGCGCCGAAAACAAGGTCGCGCAGAAACCGGACGGACAAGATGGCGGAACAGCCGATGACACGTAATTTCGAGATCGGCGGCGCACCCCACGTGCCGCCACAAACGACCGTCGCAAAAGTAATGCTGCAGGTCCTGCTGGCGCTCGTACCCGGCGTGCTGGCGTATACCTGGTTTTTCGGCCCGGGCATACTGGTGCAAATCGGCCTGGCGAGCGTCTTCGCGCTTGCATTTGAATACCTGATGTTACGTTTACGGGGCAGACCCCTGAAGCCGTTCATCAATGACTACAGCGCGGTGGTCACAGCCGTTTTATTTGCGCTTTGCATACCGCCGCTGGCACCCTGGTGGGTCAGTTGTATCGCCATGCTGTTCGGCATCGGTTTCGCCAAGCACCTCTACGGCGGCCTCGGGCAAAACGTTTTTAATCCGGCAATGGTGGCCTATGTCGTTGTCCTGATCAGCTTCCCGCAGGCCATGACATCCTGGCTGCCACCCACGGCGCTGGCCGAACACAGCCTCGGCCTGGCGGATACCTTGGCCACCATTTTCACCGGCAGGGTGCCACTCGAAGGCGGTTGGGATGCCATTACGCAGGCGACACCGCTGGACCTTCTCAAAACCGGTGTTGAAACCGGCCGCATGGTGCCCGAGATCCGTAATTCGCCAATATTTGGCGACTTCGGTGGCAGGGGCTGGGAATGGATCGCCAACTGGTTTGCCCTGGGCGGTTGCTTCCTGCTCTACAGGCGGGTCATCAGCTGGCAGGTGCCGGTGGCCGTTATCGGCAGCGTGTTGTTGCTGAGTCTGCCGTTCTGGCTGGCCGACCCGGACAGCAACCCCTTCCCGCTGCAGCACGTATTTTCAGGCGGTATCGTACTGGCGGCATTTTTCATCGCCACCGATCCGGTCAGCGGTTGTGTGAGTGACCGGGGCCGCCTCATTTTCGGTGCGGGCGTCGCCATTATCACGTTGGTGATACGGCGCTGGGGCGGTTATCCGGATGGCGTTGCATTCGCTGTGCTGCTGATGAACATGGCAGCGCCGCTGATCGACCGCTATACCCGGCCACGGATGTACGGCGAATGAACAGTTCATCCCATCCGGTCATCCGCAGCGGGTTTTTACTCGGGCTCATCGCCGTTCTCGGCACAGGTCTGCTGGCAGGCGTCAACGAGTTGACGCACGAGCGCATCCTTGAGCAGGAGAAACGCCGGGTCCTGCAACAGCTCAATGAGATTATACCGACCGCCGCGTACAATAATGACCTGCTCGAAGACAGGATAGAAATCAAAGATGAGTCATTTTTTCACCATCCTGACCCCGTTACCGTTTACCGGGCGCGCATGGACGGTCAGCCCGTGGCCGCATTGATGACCATCACGGCGCCCGATGGCTACAACGGCGATATCCGTTTATTAGCCGGTGTGGATACCAGCGGCACACTGCTCGGTGTCCGCGTGATATCCCACCGCGAAACGCCCGGTCTTGGTGATCCGATCGAGATCGAGAAGAGCGACTGGATATTAAGCTTTACGCATAAATCCCTGCTCAACCCGCAAAACAACGGTTGGGCGGTGAAAAGGGACGGCGGCGAATTCGACCAGTTCACCGGCGCCACGATCTCACCGAGGGCCGTGGTCAAAGCCGTCCACAACACCTTGTTATACTTTAACGCGAACCGGGACCTGCTTTTCGGGACCAAATCAACAGGGGCCAATCGGGATGATGCCTAGCCAACTGAAGCAGATACTCGCCGATGGCGCCTGGAGGCAAAATACCGGGCTGGTCGTGTTGTTGGGCCTGTGTCCGTTACTGGCGGTCACCAATACCCTGGTCAATGGCCTGGCGCTGGGTCTCGCCACCATGCTGACACTGATGGTATCCAACCTGTCGGTTTCGCTGTTACGCGGATTATTAAAGCCCGAGATACGCATCCCCGCATTCGTGCTGATCATCGCTTCGGTGGTAACAGTCATCGAACTGCTGATGCACGCCTACTTCTACGACCTGTACAGGATACTGGGTATATTCATTCCGCTGATCGTGACCAATTGCGCCATCATCGGCCGCGCCGAGGCCTTCGCCTCGAGGAACAGTCCGCTGCCGTCGCTGATCGATGGCTTTGCCACCGGCCTGGGATTCTGCATCGCCCTGGTTTTACTGGGTGCGTTGCGCGAACTGACCGGGCACGGCACGCTACTGTCCGGGGCGCACATGTTGGTCGGCGATTGGGGTCGCAGCCTGACCCTGGCCGTTATCCCGTCACATCCCGGCTTTCTGCTGGCCATGTTGCCACCCGGCGCTTTTTTCGGCCTCGCCCTCCTGATCGCAGCGCGCAATGCCTGGAAGGCGCGCACACCGGCACAATCTTTCACACCACTGACCCAGGACGCCCATGAAACCTGAAGATAGGGAAGAGTTCTTCCGCCGCCTGCAGGCCATCAACCCGAACCCGGTGACCGAGCTCGAGTACCATTCAACTTTCGAGCTGTTGATTGCCGTCATTTTATCTGCACAGGCCACCGATGCCAGCGTCAACCTCGCTACCCGGCGCTTGTTCAAAAAGGCCAATGCACCCCAGGCCATCCTGGACTTGGGCGAGGATGGCCTGAAAGCTTATATCAAGACCATAGGCCTGTTTAACTCCAAGGCCAAAAACATCATCGCAACCTGCAGGGAACTGCTGGAAAAACACGACGGCAAAGTGCCTTCAAACCGGGCCGAGCTCGAATCATTGCCGGGTGTGGGTCGCAAAACAGCCAACGTCATACTCAACACCGCATTTGGCCAGCCCACGATGGCCGTCGATACGCATATCTTCCGTGTCGCCAACCGAACCGGCCTGGCCCTGGGCAAAACACCCCTCATTATTGAACGCAAACTGCTCAAGAGTGTACCGGAACAATACATGCTCAAGGCTCACCATTGGTTGATACTGCACGGTCGTTACACCTGTAAGGCCCGCAACCCGAACTGTTCCGAGTGCATCGTCCGTGACCTGTGCAGAACCGGAAAGCAAAAGGGATACTGAATTACGGGCAGTCGCCATGTCACGGATTTCAAACACCTCAACGCGTTTGGGCTCCGCATTGAAAATCAGATGTAATATTCCCGCCCGACTGCCGGTCTATTGACCCGAGTGTGGAATATTTCTTGGAATATTTCGCAACTGTTGCTAGTCTTGAAGGGTAACCCGATGACATGTTGTCCAAGAAGACTCGCTGATCGAAGACGTCAAAAACTCTAAAACGGGTTGTATTAAATGGCGCTACAAGCGCTTTTTTTAATTTTATCCGGTCATTTTTGACCGGTTTTATTTTAACTGTGGAGGTTTTTTTAAATGGCTAATAATTCAAAGTTCGTTAACCCTGTAGCTGCTGCCGTCGGTGTAGCATTTGTTTCATCACTGGCTGCGTCTACCAGCGTGCTTGCCGATAGCAACCCATTCTCAACTGCTGATCTGGACGCCGGTTACCAACTGGCGGGCGAAAAGGGCGAGGAAGGCAAGTGCGGCGAAGGCAAGTGCGGTGCTGATAAAGGTACTGAAGGTTCTTGCGGCGAGAAAGGCGCTGAAGGTTCTTGTGGCGAGAAAGGTGCTGAAGGCTCTTGTGGCGAGAAAGGCGCTGAAGGCTCTTGCGGCGAAAAAGGCAAGGAAGGCTCTTGTGGCGGTAACGCCTGAGGTCTGATCCGATGAGTTACCGCACATACCCGGTAACGGGCGCGGGACTTGGTTTGAGGCGGGCCCTTTTGGGTCCGCTTCAGGCTCATGACCCGGAAACGCTGGCCGAAATTGTCAGTTTTATGGAGGTCGCCCCCGAAAACTGGATCAATGTGGGTGGCCAACGAAAGAAGTTTTTCAACTATTTCACCGAGCGATTTCCTTTTGTCTGTCACGGGCTTTCACTGTCCATCGGCGGACCCTCACCACTCGACCGGACCTTTGTCCATAAATTACGTCAGTTTTTGGATGACCATCAAATCCGGGCTTACAGTGAGCACCTGAGTTACTGCACCGACGACGGCCATCTGTATGACCTGATGCCAATCCCGTTCACCGCAGAGGCGGTCAGCTATGTTGCCGGGCGAATCCGACAGGTGCAGGACATACTCGGCCGACGCATGGCAATCGAAAACGTTTCTTACTACGCGGCGCCCGGCGCCGAACTCAGCGAGCTGGATTTTATCAACGCGGTTTTGACCGAAGCGGACTGCGATCTGCTTCTGGATGTCAATAACATCTACGTCAACAGTGTCAACCACGGTTACGACCCGGTCGAATTTTTACGGGCCCTGCCCGGTGAGCGGATCGCGTACGGCCACATTGCCGGTCACTTCAATGAAGCCGAAGACCTCATCATAGATACGCACGGCTCCGACATCATCGCGGACGTGTGGGACCTGCTGGACAAGGCTTATGAATTGTTCGGGGTTTTCCCCACCCTGCTCGAACGGGATTTCAACCTGCCACCCGTCGCGGAACTCCTGTCCGAGGTTCAAAAAATTCAACACATCCAGGCCAAGTGGAATCTGCACAAAAAATCACATGAAGAACAAGGACAAGAAAGGACCGATGGCCAGCGACGCAGTGCCTGAAGCACTGGCGAAGTTGCAAACCCGCTTTGCAGGCCACATCCGCGACCCCCAGGCCGTTGCCGCGCCCGAGGGTATCGAAGACCGGCGCATGGATATTTATCGCAACCTGTTTTTCAACAATATTCGCAATTTCCTGTCCGGCAATTTTCCGGTACTCCGAACCCTGTTCAACGAACCCGACTGGACCAGGTTGTGTCGCGATTTTTACACCGGCTACCGCTGTCATACGCCGCTGTTTCCGGAGTTGCCACGGGAATTCCTGAAGTACCTGCAGGACCACCGCAAAAATCATCCCGGCGACCCTCCGTTCATGCTGGAACTGGCTCATTATGAATGGGTGGAATTGGCCCTGTCGCTGGACGAGACGGAAACCGACACTACCGGGGTCGATCCCGAAGGCGACCTGTTGAATGGTATCCCGGTAATGTCGCCGCTGGTTTGGCCACTTACTTACCAGTTTCCCGTTCACCGGATACGCGCAGACTTTCAACCACGCACCGCACCCGATGAGGCAACCCACCTGCTGGTATGGCGACGTGATGATTACAAGATCAAATTCATGCAACTGAATGAAATTTCCATGTTGCTGGTACAAAAAATGAAAGAAGAAACCGCTCAATCGGGTCTTGAATTACTGAACGCGGTTGCCAGCATCATCAACCACCCCAAACCTGGGGTGGTTGTAGAATCAGGGGCCGCCCTACTGAACGAGCTAAGAGAAAAGCAGGTCGTACTCGGAACCCGTCGCTGACGTTAAAAAGCGTGCAAGCTCAGGCCCTGATTTTCCCCTTATACAGGTACCAGAAATATGTCAGTGATCAGGATCTACGACGACCTCACAGCGCGCCTGCGCGTATCTGGTGAATACATTTGGCCGTTGCTTCTGCGGCTTTTCATGAGTTGGGAGTTCTGGGAATCCGGTGTCGCCAAACTGCGGGGCGAAAACTGGTTTGAGCAAATCCCCTGGGCAGACTGGCAAAAGGGTTTTCCATTTCCGTTCGACCTGGTCTCCACCAATCTCAACTGGTTTCTGGCCACCTGGTCAGAGTTGGTTTTCGCGCTGATGTTGTTGCTCGGACTGTTCACCCGTTTCACGGCGATCTCCCTGGTCGTTGTCACCATGGTTGCAACCGCTGCCGTTCACTGGCCTGCAGAATGGAGCAGTCTTGCCAATCTTTGGAGTGGTTACGTCATCACCTCCAGTGGCGATGGCAATTTTAAGCTGCCACTGTTATTCGTGGTCATGTTGCTGCCGTTGGTGTTTAACGGTGCCGGCAAAATCTCCCTCGATCACCTGCTGATCAGGCTGTCAGGACGCAGCGGTCAACTGGAAAGGCGGATCGGTGGCCTGCAGGCCACCGGTCTGGGCCTTTTGATCCTGGGTCTTGCGAGCATCTGGCTCGAACCCGTCTGGGGCACCCCTTTGCTGATTGCTTCAGCGCTGGCTATATTGATACCGGCGATCAGGGGCAAGGGTTTTTAGGGCAAGCAAACTGTTACGCGGTCTAAGGTTGGTCATCAGGAACTCTGCGCAAGGGCATTTCCTGCGGACTCAATTCATAACCGTGCTGGCGAAGGATATTGAGCAGCCCCTCTTCACCTGGCAGGTGCAAGGCGCCTACGGCCGCGAACACCGTTTTATTTTCAAGCTGATGTAACAACGTTTCCGCCATGCGCTGATTGCGGTCATGGATACCGTATTCGATAAAATAATCACCGGCCTCCCTGGAAACAGCCTCAAGCTGTTCATCCGACAATACCTGCAATACCACCAGGTTATTCTCCAGGTAGGCATCCACCATCTGGTCGTGAACCTTGTCTACCTGGTCCGATTCATCGATTGCCTGGTCCAGCAATGCCAGTTGCATCGTCATTGGCATGTTTTCCAAAAAGGATAATTGCTCTTCGAGCGATTCCAGTCCCATCACTTCCAGGCCGCTGCCTGAAGCCCTCAGCGAAAGGGACAAATCCATGAAAAAGCCGGTCTCAGGTGGCGGCGTGCTCAGTGTCATCATGGCCGCCCATGGCTTCATCCGTTCTATGATACCGGTCTGGACCCGGTAAGCGGACAGGGCTTTTTCAAGCTTGTGATATCGCTCGGCACCGATCACCGATTCGAGACGCTGTCCAGGTGGATAGTTCATATACCCATTCAGACGTTCCAACATGTAACTGTCCGGGACCAGTTCCATCGCAAAAACCTGGTTCTCCCTGAGCTTGTCCAGCAAGTCGTCTGAAAAGTCCAGAACACGCGGGTCTTCGCTGTGAATGGTGCCCAACAGGTAACCTGCTGTTTGACCACTTTTCTGAATGGACCAGAACAGCGCAGTGTCAATCTGCGGTTCAACATCAGCCGCCAGCGCAACAGGTAAACACGATATCAACAGGCCCAGAATCAGGACGGTCAACACCACTATCGGATTTTTTTTACATGGCATTTTGAAGCGCATTCCCTTATTCTCGCAGCCTTTGTTACCGGAATCCAATATGCCCCGAATTTCTGATCGATTCAGAGGATTTTTACCTGTTGTCGTTGATCTTGAGACAGGTGGTTTCAACTCGAAAACAGATGCCATCCTTGAAATAGCCGCGTGCATTCTATGCATGGATGACTTCGGACGCATCAAAATTGCTGAAACCATTTCCGCCGAAGTCGAGCCCTTCAAGGGTTCCCGCATCGAGCCAAGCTCGCTGGAGTTTACCGGGATCGACCTGCAAAGCCCGGAGCGCAACCCCATCAGTGAAAAAGATGCCGTGCAGAAAATATTTTTGCCGGTCAGGCAGGAACTGCACGCGACCGATTGCCAGCGCGCCATACTGGTGGGACACAACCCCTCCTTCGACCTGTCCTTCGTCAACGCCGTTGTCAGTCGCGTCAATTACAAGCGCAACCCATTCCACCCGTTCAGTTCGTTTGATACCGCCACACTCGGTGGCCTGGCATTCGGCCAGACCGTGCTGGCGCGCGCCGTGCAGGCTGCCGGAATCGATTGGGACGAATCCTCCGCCCATTCGGCCGAGTACGATACTGTCAAAACGGCAGAGTTATTCTGCGCGATCGTCAACCGCTGGAAAATCCTCACCGGGTTGTAGGATCACCATAGCCACCACCACCAGGTGTTTCTATCGTTAATGCCTGACCGGCGAGCGCGGTAAACTGGACCTTACCGGGTAATTCCCGCCCATCAAGTTCATTGCGGCCACATTGCGCTGCGCTGCCGCCCTGCAACCCCCACGGCGGGTGTCTGCGACGCTCGGTCAGCAATGAAACTTCGGCGTCTTCGAGAAACCGGTATTGGCGTACGACCCCGTCCCCGCCCCTGAACTGCCCGGACCCACCCGAACCACGCCTGACGGTATAGCGCTCGATTCTCAACGGGTAATTCAATTCCAGCACCTCGACCGGTGTATTGAGCGTGTTGGTCATATGGCTGTGACGGGCAGAGCGCCCGTTACAATCATGCGTCGCACCCATACCGCCCGCCAGGGTTTCGTAATAATCCCAGCCGCCTGTGCCGCGCCGGCCCATCGCCAGGTTATTCATCGTACCCTGGCTGGCCGCTGCAAACTGTCGCGGTAAAGCCTGCGCCAGGGCGCCGCAAACCGTATCGACAATTCTGCTACTGGTCTCGACGTTTCCGGCAGCGACAGCGGCGGGTGAAACGGCATTGACGAGACATCCCCGCGGAGCTTTGATCGTAACGCCCTGCAGGGCCCCATGACACGCCGGTGTATGCGCTGGCATCAGGCACCGGAAAACATAGAAAACGGCTGCAGCGGTCACCGGCATGGGACAATTCAGGTTGCCTCCAACCTGTGCTGCCGTACCTGAAAAATCAACCTCGACGCCATCATCCCCGACGCTGACCGTTACCCTGATTGGAATATCCATGTGGCCGTGGCCGTCATCATCCAGGAAATCTTCGAACCGGTATTGCCCATGTGGTAGACAAGCCAGGCTTTGCAATACCAGCGATTGCGCCCAGGATTGCAGACTGCTTTGTTGCTGCTCAAATTCTTCCGGCCCTGCAACATCGACCAGTTCCCGCAAACGTCCGGCCCCAAGTAAATTGGCTGCAACCTGGGCGTTGAAATCGCCCCTGGACGTATCCGGACTGGTCAGCCTGTGCAAAATGGATTGAAGGAAATCCTCGTCCACTTTCCCGTTTTTCATCAGCAGGGTCGGCGCTATGAGTATGCCCTCCTCCGCCAACGCCCGGCTGACGGGCATGGAACCCGGGGCGTCCGAACCGATATCCGCATGGTGCGCCCGGTTGGCGCAGAAACCCACCAACTCATCACGGGCGAACACCGGCGCCACCAGGGTAATATCCGGCAGGTGGGTGCCACCCCTGAACGGATCATTCAGAATCAACATATCACCCGCGGACCATTTGCGGCTCTCAACGAGATCAACCATTGCGTAGGCCATGCTGCCAAGATGCACGGGGATGTGCGTGGCCTGACCCAGCAACTGGCCACGCCGGTTGAACAAGGCGCAGGAATAATCCAGCCGGTCGCGTATATTGGGCGAAAATGCGACCCGTCCTAGCAACGCGCCCATTTCTTCACAAATGGCCGCAATCCTGCTGGAAAACAAGCCGAGTTCGACGCTATTGAACGAACCGCTTGCGCCTTTGTTCATACCCCGGTATCGCTCATGATGGCTTCAAGGTTCAACTCCGCCGCCACACCCAACTCACCTGCGAGTTGTGCCGCCCTGGCCCTCAACGCAACTTCACTTTTGGCCGTCACCGTCACGTGACCTATCTTGCGACCCTCGCGCGGGGTTTTGCGATAATCATGCCAGTG
>DATCZY010000181.1:0-2040 GCA_036525655.1 Lysobacterales bacterium
ATAACCATTACAGCCGCGGTTACTGGAATCGGACAGCGACACATGAACCCACCAGCGCACCATACGACACTGCCGGAAGACCGTATATCCATTGCCCAGAAAGTGATTTACGGGCTTGGGGCCTTTGTGAACAACCTGCTCGCCGCTGCCATAGGGTCCATGACCATCGTACTGAACCTGGGACTCGGCATGAATCCAGCCCTGGTCGGATTGCTGGGTGCACTACCACGCCTGGTGGATGCCTTTACCGACCCGCTCATGGGTTATATCTCCGATCACACCAAATCCCGCTGGGGTCGGCGTCGACCCTATATCTTCATTGGCGCAATCGGCGCAGGTGTTATTTTTGCCCTGTTATGGCAATTACCTGAAGGCAGGAGCGAAAATTATTACTTCTGGTTTTTCCTTATTGGCTCGCTCTTTTTCTACCTGGCCTATACCGTGTTTGCCACACCCTGGGTTGCACTGGGTTACGAGCTGACACCGGATTACCACGAGCGTACGCGGGTAATGGCTGTACAGAATTTCATGGGTCAGCTGGCCTACCTGATTTCGCCCTGGTTCCTGTGGATTATGCAGTACGATGTACTGTTTGATGACCTGGTGAGCGGTGCCAGATCGCTTGCGATTGCTGTAGGTTTTGCAGTAATTGCCGTTGGAATTCTCCCGGCTATCTTCCTCAGGGAACGTTATCGGGAACTTGCGGTGGCTGAAATGAGTGCCGGCATCCGCCGCAGCACGGCCAATTTTTTCAAGGGCTTTGCCACGGCCTTGAAATTCTCCCCGTTTCTGAAGCTTTGCGTGGCAACATTCCTGGTGTTCAACGGCTTTATCATGGTCGCTTCATTTCAATCCTATGTGATCATCTACTATGTGTTCTCGGGCGACCAGTCAATGGGCGCCCAGTACGCCGGCTGGTCAGGGACGGTATCCGCCATATCAACCCTTTGCGTAATATTTTTTATCAGCTGGCTCTCGACCAGAATCGGCAAGCGCCAGGCTTTCTTTTTCTCCACCGGCGTCTCCATCGTCGGCTATGCACTGAAGTGGTTCTGTTACTCGCCCCAGTATCCGCTCCTGTTGCTGTTGCCTGCCCCGCTCATCGCTTTTGGATTGGGCGGCCTGTTCACGTTGATGGGTTCCATGATTGCGGACGTCTGTGACCTCGACGAGCTGGAGTCGCATGAGCGGCGGGAAGGTATGTTCGGTTAGATATACTGGTGGGTCGTAAAGCTGGGCATGGCCGCTGCACTGGCCGTGAGTGGCGTGCTGCTCAATGCCACCGGATTTGACGTGGCACTCAACGGTGACCAGGGTGCCAGTACCATCTTCCTGATGAGACTCTTTGACGCGGGTATTCCCCTTGTCGCTTCGGCGATCGCGATCTGGATGATAGCTGCCTACCCGATCACGGAAGATATGGCCTACGAAGTGCGCGCGGAGCTGGAGCGACGGCGCGGCACCCCGGAAGCCGTGGATTAGCCGTGGTCATGTGCCGGGATCGGGTTGTTCCGGACCAGCGAGAACACGCTCCTCCAGGACCTCATTGGTAGCAAAGCGATAACGCATATTGCGGTAAACGCAGATATCGGTGACATCAGCCGGGGTCCCCCGGGGACAACAGCGGTAATTGGTTGACACCCGGTAACGGCCGGTAACTGGCAGGACCCTGTGCCAGGTATGCCCGTGCAGCATCAGCAGTGCACCCTTGCGCGGCGTCAATACGACCTGGTCGGGAAAATTCTCATTCACTGCGCCCACCGTCAGTTCTCCCCTGCGGTGCGTACCGGGCACCACGACCGTCTGGCCACCGGTTTCAGGGCTGAGGTCTTCGGTATAGACCAGGCGGTTGAGGTTAAAAACCGCCGGCCTATCAGGGGGGCAGTCCTGGTGCCAGGCCTGCCCCTTCGTTCCGCGGGCGGAATACATGGTCATGCAGTAAAGGGTATGCCAGCCACGGCCAAGGATGGCGGTGGTCAGCTCGACCAAGCGCGGGTCACTTTCCACCAGGTCAAACACGTCGAGGCCTTCCTGCTGGGG
>DATCZY010000182.1:0-2172 GCA_036525655.1 Lysobacterales bacterium
CTTCAACCGCAAGGGTACGTCTACATTCAGTGGCCGGATCGGTGAACAGGTCGCCGCCAGGGGCGTCACGATCGTCGATGATGGCACGCTGCCTGAACGGCGTGGTTCTCTAAATGTCGATGATGAAGGTACGCCCACCCAGCAAACCGTCCTGATCGAGAACGGCGTGCTGGTGGGCTACATGCAGGACAAACTCAACGCCCGCCTGATGAATATGAAACCCACGGGTAATGGCCGGCGTGAATCGTTTACGCATTTACCGATGCCGCGCATGACCAACACCTTCATGTTGCCAGGCAAACATGATCCGCAGGAAATCATCGGCTCGGTTGACCGCGGTCTGTACGCCGTCAATTTTGCCGGGGGCCAGGTTGATATCACGTCGGGAAAATTTGTGTTTTCCGCCTCCGAGGCCTACCTGATCGAAAACGGCAGGGTCACCCGGCCCGTCCGCGGAGCCACGCTTATCGGTAATGGCCCCGAGGTCATGACGCGTGTCAGCATGGTGGGTAATGATTTAAAACTGGACAACGGTATTGGTGTATGCGGGAAGGATGGCCAAAGCGTGCCTGTGGGTGTGGGTCAACCCACCTTGCGGATCGATGCACTGACGGTCGGTGGTACGCAGACTTGATGGCACAACGGTTTGTTGAAGCGACAGGCAGGATGGGTCACGCAGTCTTTGCTTTATCGCCAACGGCGCGCAAGGCCTTACGCGTCGCATTAAGTCGCTACGTCAATGGGGGCAGAGGCTGCCCGGCATCCATTTCACGTAATAATTTGAATAGCTTGCGCGCCGACGCCGGTGGCTTTTCAAGCCGGACTTCTTTCTGGGCATTGCGGATCAACTGGCGCAGAATTTGTGCATTGGCGTCCGGTATCTGCTCGAGCAGTTCGGATAAAACCTGGTCACTGCCCTCGAGCAAGCGGTCCCTCCAGGTTTCAATATGATGAAAACGCGCATTCGCCTGTCGGTCTTTCTGGTCAATATCATTGACCGCATCCAACAACGCCTGGTTGTCGCGCTGGCGAAGCATCTTGCCTACTGTCATCAACTGCCTTTTCCTGGCGCCGTGCGCCTTGATGCTGCGGGCAAATTCGATTTCATCCCGGAGTTCCTGTTCCATCGGCATGCGTTTAAGCCTGGCAACCGGCATCGAGACCAGGTCTTTGGCCAGTTCCAGCAATTCCTGAGCGTCGCGTTTACGCTGGCTTTTGCTGATTTCAAGTGTGTCGTTTTCGGTAGTGGTTTCGATCATGCCGGTTTTTCACCCAAGGGAGTTGCTTGATGATTGATACGAGTATGGTAGCCCAGGCCGTGCCTGACCGCGATCAGGAATTGTCTTTTTTGGCCGAAAGTGCGCAGCAGGCGCTGGCGCATGCACGCAGTTTGGGCGCAGATGACGCCGAGGTGTCAGCGAGCATACATTTCGGTCTGGATGTCAACGTACGGATGGGCGAAGTTGAGACGCTGGAACACTCACGCGACCGCGGACTGGGTATCAGTGTTTATCTCGGCAAAAGCAAGGGTCATGCCAGCAGTGGTGATTTACGACCAGATACGATTCGTAAATGCGTGGAAAAGGCCATTGATATCGCACGCTTCACACAGGCGGATAAATGCAATGGACTGGCGCCGGTCGACAGGCTGGCTAGCCAATTTCCTGATCTGGATCTTTGGCACCCACAGGCCCTGGATGCGCAGGCGACCACGCAAAGGGCGCTCGCCTGTGAGGCGGCAGGACTGGAAAACCCCAAAATCTCCAATTCGGATGGTGCTTCCGCTTCTAGCAGTTTCGGCTTGAGTGTCTATGCTAATTCGAACGGATTTGTGGGTCGCAGGGATGGTACACGCTACCAGCAAAGTTGCGTGTTGATTGCCGGTGAAGGTGAATCGATGCAGCGTGACTATTGGTACGATTCAAGGCGCTCGTTTTCCGACCTGGAGAGCGTTGAAGACACCGGTCATGAGGCGGCGCGGCGGACGGTCAGTCGTCTCGGCGCACGCAATATTCCAACCTGCGAGGTGCCGATCCTGTTTGCGCCCGAGGTTGCACGGGGACTGATCGGTCATATGATTTCCGCCATATCGGGCAGTGCGCTTTATCGCAAGGCCTCTTTTCTGCAGGATGCTGCGGGCCAACAACTGTTTCCCGACTGGATGACGTTGTC
>DATCZY010000183.1:0-7817 GCA_036525655.1 Lysobacterales bacterium
CAAAAGCGGTATGAATTGCATGCGTATCAACTGTGCACATGACTACCCCGAGATCTGGTCCCGGATGATCGATACCCTGCGTAACGCTGAGCAGTCAACCGGGCTATCCTGTCGCATTCTCATGGATCTTGCGGGCCCGAAACTGCGCCTTGGCCCGATGGAAACAAATCCGGCTGTCCTCAAGATCAGGCCGGTCCGGGCGGCTAATGGGAAGCTTGTACGACCGGCACGTGTCTGGTTGACGCCGGTTAAGACGGTGTTTTCCGAGATGCCCGCAGCCGATGCCACCTTTGCCCTGAACCCGGATTGGCTGGATGGCTTGAAAGCAGGTGAAAAAATAGGTTTCCGGGATGTTCGCGGGGCCAACAGGAACTGGGTCATCAGGGAGGTGCGTGAAGACGGTTGCTGGGCTGAGTCCAAAAAGACGGCCTACATCTCCAATGGCACGGTGCTGCAGAGACGGGTGCAAAAGGGTGTGCCCGGTGGTCCGGAAGCTGAAATTACCGGGCTGACGCCACAGGACAGCGTCTGTCTCATCCGCAAAGGCGATATTCTGTTCATATCGGCAAAGGTCGAACCGGGAAAACCCGCCTTTCACGACAGCAATGGCGAGTTGCTGAACCCCGGCCAGGTCACCTTGGCGATACCGGAGGTGTACCGTGATGTGCGTCTGGGCGAACCGATATTTTTTGATGATGGCCGTATCGGGGGCATCATCGAAAAACGCAGCGCAGAACAATTGCAGGTTCGCATCACCCATACCCGGAAACCGGTGGAGAAACTGGAGGGTAACAGGGGGGTCAATCTTCCGGATACCAACCTTAAACTCGCGGCGCTTAGCACCAAGGACCTCCAGGATCTTGAATTCGCCGCCCGCCACGCCGACATGATTGGCCTGTCATTTACCAATGGTCCCGATGACGTCCGCGCACTGTATCAGCACTTGCACAAACTTGGACGTGAAGACATTGGCGCCATTTTAAAAATAGAGACCAAGAGGGGTTTTGCCAACCTTCCCGCCATCTTGTTGGAGGCCCTGAAGTTTCCCGCCTGCGGTGTCATGATCGCACGCGGCGATTTGGCGGTGGAATGCGGATTTGAACGCTTGTCCGAGGTTCAGGAGGAAATACTGTGGGTATGCGAGTCGGCGCACGTACCCGTGATATGGGCAACCCAGGTGCTGGAGGGTCTGACCAAGCGCGGCCACGCAACAAGGGCGGAGGTCACCGATGCCGCCATGGCGCAGGAGGCGGAAGCAGTGATGCTGAACAAGGGGGAGCACATCATTGAGGCGGTGGAAATGTTGGATGACATCCTGCGGCGCATGCAGGGGCATCAACGTAAGAAACGTTCCCTGATGCGAAAATTACACCTCGCCTCGGAGTTTCACCGAAAAGCCGCAAAGGCATGAACCCCTGCTTGCCCCTGGGTGGGGCTTTTTAACAAGCTTTAAAGCTTAGCGTTTCCGGCAATCAGATTTAGCCCTGGTCAGTTTGTCTGCGCTGTTAATACCAGGCGCAACAAACTGTTGAGGGACTCCCTCTGTGGGCTGCTGAGGCTTTCGAGCGCACCCATTGCGGTCTCGAACCTGGCTTCGGTGGCCTCTTCGACCAGGTTGAGCCCTTTTTTGGTCAGTTGCACCAGCACCCGGCGTCCATCATTGTCATCTTTGATTCTGCGGACCAGGTTTTCAGCCTCCAGGCGGTCAATTCGATTTGTCATCGCGCCTGATGTCAGCATGGTGGAGACTGCCAACTCGGTGGCGGCCATGATAAAGGGTTTACCCTGACGCCTGAGCGTTGACAGAACATCGTATTGCCACCATTGCAAATCAAACTCCTGCAACCTCGCCGCGGTTTGATTGCCGAGAATTTTTGCCAGGGCCTGGATGCGGAGAACAACCCCCATCGGTTCGAGGTTGAGGTCAGGTCTCTGCACGCTCCATTCGTTCTGAAGATCGTCAATGATGTCTCTTGTCATGACGGCGATTATACCCTGTTTATGGTTCGCGATAAATATCTTGATGTGAAGGTAATTGTATGTTTTCTGGTTTTAATTCTGCATAGAAAAAGCATTTTTTGTGCTGAATTGAGTCGGTGAGCGATTATCCATCGAAATATTCATTGATGAGTCCCCATGGTCTAGAATCGAAGGGCATGTGCCTCTGGATACAAAGAATATTGGGTTGTAGGGCAATTTGATCTTCGCAGCCAGAGACGTGCTTTTCGATGTTTGCTTTTGCGGTATCCGTACTTTGCGGGTCCGGTATGGTAGATAAATTAGGGTCGAAATTTTTCTCCAATCATCTTGACATAAAGATAAAAAGGTTTTTTAATTCCAATCGAGGGCCTTTTACCTCATATTGGAGAAGTAAAAATGGGGACTAAACACGGACCGAAAACCCCGGAATTTGATTCGGATCCTTATGATGATTATGAAGACTACGAAGATGAATTAGACGACGATCTGGGCAACATCAAGCACCTGTCGAAGGATTTCTACAGCACTGACTGGGAAGATCCGTCCGAGTCTGATTATCGATTCAGTGCCCGGCGCAAAATCGAGCGGAGGAAAGACCTCAAAAATCTTTATTCTGACCTCGATGACGGCGATGAACTTGATTTCGGGAATGAATGGTAGATCGGGGCCGCTGGTTTCTATTCACTGTGACTACCGGGGCGCGCAACGCGTCCCGGTAGCTCTGGTTGCGGTTTTGGTTGAGCCAATGTGCTCAGGCGCGCCAGAAAGCAGGTGAAAACAATACCAGCAGGGTGAAAATTTCCAGCCTTCCCATCAACATGGCAAAACTCAAAATGAGTTTAGCCGCAGGGCCAAGGCTGGCGTAGTTGGAGCTGACATCACCAAGTCCGGGGCCAAGGTTAGTTATACAGGCCGCGGCTGCCGCGTAAGCCGTTACCGGATCCACACCCACGCCATTGAGCGCAATGGTTATCAGTACAAAACTGGCAACGTACAGAAAAAAGAAACCCCAGACGGCATCCATAACGGTCGGGGGTGTCTTCCTGCCGCCAATTTTGACCGGGATGACCGCGTGAGGATGAATCAGACGGGCAATTTCACGGCTGGCCTGCCGGTACAAAAGCATTACGCGGATCACTTTCATGCCACCACAGGTGCTGCCGGCGCAACCGCCTATGAACGCGATACAGATCAGCATGATGGGAATGAAGCCCGGCCAGAGTGAGAAGTTTGCAGTATGAAAGCCGGTCGTTGTCATCACCGAGACCACCTGGAAGCTCGCAAAACGTGCAGATTCAGCGAACGACTCGTAGGTTCCGTTCAGATAAAGCGCGATAGTTGTGAGGACCGCAAAACCTAATAGCAGGCCTGCGTAGACCCTGAGTTCCGGATCCTGAAAATACGGCTGAGAGCTGGCCCTGTTCCACGAGGTGAAATGGACTGCGAAATTGATACCCGCGACCACCATGAAAAACATTGCGATGAACTCCAGGGTCGGGCTTTCAAACCAGGTAAAACCCGCATCGTGGGTCGACATCCCACCGATGGCCACCGTGCTGAATGCATGGCCGACGGCGTCGAAAAGCGTCATTCCACCGAGCCAGTAGGCCATTGCGCATAGCAGGGTGATGCCAAGGTAAATCATCCACAACGCCTTGGCGGTTTCGGTAATGCGCGGAGTCAGCTTGCTATCTTTCAGCGGGCCGGGCGTTTCCGCCCGGTAAAGCTGCATGCCACCGATGCGTAGCATGGGAAGGATGGCGACTGCCAGGACAACGATACCGAGCCCGCCCAGCCATTGAAGCTGTTGGCGGTAATACAGGATGCCGCGCGGCAGGGAATCGATGTTTGTCAGGATCGTGGCGCCCGTTGTGGTCAATCCGGACATGGACTCGAACACGGCATCCACTAAGGAGATTTCCGGGTCCTGCAATAATAAAAACGGTAACGCCCCGGCCAGAACCAGCGCGAGCCAGCAGGCAGCCACGACCAGGAACCCGTCGCGCAGGCGCAATTCTTCATGGATATGGCGAACCGGCAAAAAAATCGCCATGCCGAAGAGAAACAGGGTGACTGCGCTGACGAGGAACAGACCGGCGGTGCCGTCGTCATACCACCAGGAGATCAACACCGGTGGCAACATCATCAGGCTGGCGCCGGCGATCAAAAAACCAAGAATACGCTGAACGGTGGCCGTTCTCGTGTTTTTCATATGAAAGTGGCACTCACCTGGAAAAGTCGCTCAACGGCATGGATCTGTTTCTTGTCAGGTACAAAAAGCAGCACGTGGTCGTGCTCCTCTATCACGGTATCGTGGTGGGCGATGATGACGTCCTCTTTCCTCACAATGCCCACGATGGTCGTACCAGGGGGCAGAGCCAGTTCTTCCAGTGACCGGCCAACCACTTTGGAACTGCGCCTGTCGCCAAGTGCAATAGCTTCGATGGCTTCAGCGGCGCCGCCCCTGAGCGAGTGAACACGTACGATGCTGCCGCGGCGAATGTGGGCGAGCAGTGAACCAATGGTGATTTGTTGCGGTGAGACGGCGATATCAATGGTACCGGATTCCATCAGGTCAACGTATGAGGGCCGGTTAATGATGGCAATTACTTTCTTTGCCCCCATACGCTTGGCCTGCAATGCGGACAGGATATTGGCCTCGTCGTCATTGGTGAGTACGCAATAAACATCGGTGCTTTCCACCGACTCTTCCCTCAGCAGGTTGGCATCGGTGCAATCACCGACCAGCACGATGGTCTTGGATAATTCCTCAGCGATCGATTCGGCCCTGGCCGGGTCGCGTTCGATAATTTTTACGTGATGGTCGCGTTCCAGGTTCTGTGCCAGGTTTTTGCCGATATTCCCGCCGCCGGCAAGGATTACGCGCCGCACCGGGCGATCAATGGGTCTGAGCTCTTTCATGACGATGGGAATGTCACGCGTTGCGGCCAGGAAAAAGACGATATCATTTTCCTCGATGACCGTGCTGCCTTCCGGCAGGATCAACTTGCCACGGCGATAGATTGCCGCCAGGCGCGCTTCCGAGCGACCCTGCATGTGTTGCGCCAGGGTGTAAAGCTTCTGTCCAACCAGTAAACCGCCGGCCTCCGCCTCGGTGGCCACGAGTTGTGCCTTTCCATCTGCGAAATCCATGACCTGCAGGGTTCCGGGATATTCGATCAGGCTGGAAATGTATTGCGTCAGCAGCAACTCAGGGCTGATCAGAACATCGACGGGTGAATGTTCACGATGAAACAGTTCAGTCCGATCGGTATAAGCGGCGGCGCGCACGCGCGCGATGCGGGTCGGGACGTTGTATAACGTGTAGGCAATCTGGCAGGCGACCATGTTGACTTCATCGGAACTTGTCAAAGCAATCACCAGGTCCGCATCCTCGATACCGGCCCGCTCCATGACCTTGGGATGCGAAGCATGCCCCAGCACACTGCGGATATCCAATTGATCCTGGAGTTCTTTAAGCCTCCGCTCGTTGATATCTACGATGGTGATGTCATTTTCTTCATGCACCAGTGCGCTTGCCACCGTGGAACCGACCTGTCCGGCACCGAGAATAACGATTTTCATGAGTTATTTACCAATTTCGGATCAATTCCAAGAGACCTGAGCTTGCGGTACAGGTGGGTTCTTTCCATGCCGACCGAGTCGGACAACTTGCCGACACTGCCGCCGGCCTTTTTCAGCTGGTAGGTCAGGTAATCGCGCTCAAATTGTTCGCGTGCCTCGCGCAGCGGCAGATCGTACAGGCCTTCGTCATACAGGCCCTCGTGATCGCCAGATGCCGCGTTCATGCTCGCTGCGCTTTGGCTCAGCGCATCTTCAACTTCCTGCGCCAGGACGTCGCCTTCACGGCCCAACACCAACAGTCGTTGAATCAGGTTACGCAGTTCACGTACATTGCCAGGCCAACTGTGGTTGCGCATACGGTTCTGGATGGATACTGAAAACGAACGATAAGGCAGGTTCTCATTGTTGGAGAACCAATCTGAAAAGTACCTGATGAGCTCTGGGATATCTTCAGGTCTTTCGCGCAGGGCCGGAACTTTCAACGGCAGCACATTCAGGTGGAAATACAATGGGCCGGGCAGACGCTTTTCTTTTACCAGTTGTTCCAGGTTGTCCGTGGCGCTGCAAATGATTCGAAACGCCAACGGTTTAAGACCCGTGCCACCCTCGGGTGTGTAGCCGTTTGATTCAATCGCATTGCTCAGCAATTCAAGTGTGTTTAGCGGCAGCTTTTGTAGTTTCGGTATGAACAGCGCTCCGCCGACGGCCATATCCAGCAGGCCTTCTGTTACCTGGCCATTCAATACGGAGCCGAACAGGTAGCTGCAGGCATTCTCACCGCTCGCCTGGCTATGATCCAGCGTAACCATTTCGCCGCTGGAGGGTGACAGGTGGTGGATGTATCGGGCCAGCGTTTCCCGTCCACTGCCGCTTTCCCCGGTAATCATCACCGGAGAGGCGTTGTTTGCAGCCTGTTTTGCACTGTTACGCAACAGTTGCATGACCGGGCTTTTGCCAAGCGGCTCCAAAGCCGTCGTGTGATGCGCGCTTTGCTCCGGCGCCCTGGCATGTGGTCTTGAATCCAGTGCCTTGCGCACGGTGGCCAATAATTTGGCCAGCGACAAGGGCTTTTGAACAAAGTCGAAGGCGCCCAGGCGGGTGGCCTCCACCGCGGTTTCAAGCGTGCCGTGACCCGACATTATCACCACCTGCGATTCGAGCTTGCCGGCAGAAGACCACTCCTTTAGCAGCGAAATACCATCGATATCCGGCATCCAGATATCCAGCAGAACAAGGTCGGGTTTCTGCCGCGCAAAGATCAGACGGGCGCTTTCACCGTCTTTTGCAACCTGCACGGCGTAACCTTCATCTTCAAGGATTTCCTGTACGAGCTGACGAATGTCAGGCTCGTCATCAACGACCAGAACTTGGGCTTGTGACATAAGTTGTTTATTTGATGTGGTATGGAAACAACAGAATACTCTAATGGGCGGTTGAGTCAACTGCAAAGATGTCTTTCGACAGGGGCGCTATGAAATAGCCCGTGAACGCCTATTTGTTTGCGTAAACCGGGTGCTGAAAAAGACGGGTTCCCGCCATGGCGGGAACCCGATGTATGAAGCCGGATGGTCTATCCGTTTTTAACGGCAGACTATTGAGCTGCTGCTGATTCTTTTTCTACCAGGTAGTCAACTACGTCCAGCATGGCATTGAAATCTGAGACATCCTTGTTGCTGCCGACCCTGTACTTGCGGTTGACAACCAGGCTTGGTGTGCCGGCAATGCCGAAAAGCTGGACATCGCGCTGGCTTTTACGCAGTTGACTGTCTGCTGCAAAGGATTGGTAATTGGCTAAAAAGGTTGATTTCTCGACGCCGAAACCCGAGTAGAAGTCTGCCAGGTCATCAACGCTGCGGAACTGCTTTCCCTGTTTCCAGATGGCGTCCATCATGGCGGGGTGACTTGTCTCCGCGATACCCAGCATCTCGGCGGTGATATAGGCGCGGGCCAGCATTTCCCAGGTCTTGCGGCCAAAGGCAACGGCGATGCGATCAAACTTCACGTTGTCCGGTTTGCTCTGGCTCCAGCTCTGCAAGTAAGGATCAAATGTATTGCAGTGGGAACAGGCATAGCTGAAGAACTCGGTGACCTCCACCTTGCCGGAACCGGTCTCGGCAGGCACCTGGGCTATTTTGAAGTAATGCACGCCTTCCTGGTAAGGCTCGGATTGCGCCATGGCCAGCTGAGCGCCCAAAAGCAAACTCACCGCAAGTATTATTTTTTGTATCATTGAAACTTTCTCCACGTTTTAA
>DATCZY010000184.1:0-6501 GCA_036525655.1 Lysobacterales bacterium
CAGGGCTCATGGATGACCCCGCTTCAGCATCAATCGTCAGTCTGACGCTGACCCTTGGCCTGGCCCATCAGCCTGGCCGCAAAATTTAATCCCCAGGCGCGTTCGGGCCAAAAGTAAATCGCAGGCTTTGCACACTCAGACGCACATGACCAACCTTGCCATAAGCAATAGTTGTGACAGGTTTTGAGGCATTTAATTCGCAGTGGATTTATTTTTTGACCAGCACACGCTCGAGAGTCCTACCACGTATCCATGAGACAGGTCAGATTTACTCTCCCTTGCTGCCCGGGCCGTGTAGGCACAACGGAACAGCTTGAGCCGGTATTTTCTGCAGAGCCCCTGTCCTCGCTATCTACCTGACCCTGCGGTTCATCAGCTTTGCCGTCAGGGAAAAAATCATCAAGGATGTCAGGACAGAGGCCAAACCTGGTCCAATCAGTCCTGTAAAAATTGTCATCAGGTAAAAAAGAACGACATAAACGGCGGCACCCAGAATGTGTATCCGCAGCAGGATGGCTGCATTGCCCATTGCGTAGGCTGACGACCGCAGGGGCGCGCTGGCAAGATCGAATGATGCAGCCAGCAAAAGCAGCACCATCAATGGTGCTGCCGGCAAGTAACTCTCCCCGATCAGGGCGAGTATCCACTCACCCGCAAACCAGGCAAATACCACGATGAGCAGTCCGAAGCCGCCGGCAATAGCCGAGGTTCGATAAGCCAGCTTCAGAAAGCTGCTTTTATCCGCTAACCAGGCGCGGGTGAGGTCCGGAAACAACACGTTTGAGAGCATTTCTGCCGGCCGGTTCAGGATGGTTTGAATTTCCCGCGCCAATCGGAACAACCCCGCCGCCGCCGGGCCCAACAGGCTGCCGGCCATCAGGGTGGACACCTGTTTCGGTATCAGGTCGAGATTGGTCTGCCAATAGACAATGCCGATGAATCGCCAGAAATCAGGATCCCAGTTAAAGATTTCACGCGGTTGGTAACCCTCCAGAAAAGGTGTCCTCAAGTGGGTCCTCAGCTCCAACTGGCCGCGTATGAGCAGGTAAAGATTCCCCGCACAGTAGCCAGTACCCCATGCCAGCAGAAACATCAACATACCACCGTCCACTGCCCAGGCCAGGACGATCAGCAACAATCGCACCGCGGGCTGGATGGTGTATTGCACACCCAGGGCATCAAAGCGGTCATAGAGCCGCAGTATTCCGTTGCTGGTATTAACCCCGGTCGTGATCAGAATCAGCGTATAAAACCAGGCCCATTGGGTCACCTGTTCGTCCCAGTGTAGCAATCCGGCCGTTACCGGAACCGCTGCAACCCCAACCAAAGTGGCGAGAAAAGTAGATGCAAAATCAATCGAAATGGTGGTGCGCAGCAGGCTTTTAAGCCCGGGCTCATTGTCGCTGTCCTGCAATGGCACACCATACTTGACGATCGTTTCGTAGGTATTGAAATTAAAGAAGCCCTTGACCACCTTGACGTAGGTGTGCAGCAGCACGATGAGGCCGAACTGCTCCACCGGCAGGGCGTGCGCCATCAGGGCGACTGACACGGCTGACAAAATACCTGCAATTCCACGCCCTTTTAGAATCTTGCCGAAATTTATCGCAACGCGCTTGAGCATGGGCGGTGTCTATGGATTCTTATGGGGAGCTAGGATGAACAAAAGCTGCCGGTACCCGGATCGAGACCCATGAACACCAGCATACGGTGCTCAAGATAGCTGTGGAACGGGTTGTAACGCAAGCGAAGCAGGTCAGCGGCCGGCACCTGTAACACGCCCTTCTCCCCCCGCAATGCCACGTCGCCCAATTCGATGCCCGGGCTGGATCCTGCCGTACCATCACCGTAAACGGGGTCATCGGGTGGGAACGGCAATGCGACATGAGAAAGGGAATAGACATCATCGGGCCATGAAAGACCCGTATCGCAAGTCTTGATTTTTGAGGATCCCGGGGTTCTGCTGACTGCAACGACATGCTGGTTCTCCCGACTCTGATTACTCATCAGGGTTAGCAGGAAGTTCAGGTCCGTTCTTTTCAGCATGGGGTCGATCCACGCCGACGGGTTTTCGTTCATCAGCGGACCAATCTCCGCCCAACGATTGATGTCAAACAGCACCAATTCGTGTTGAATCGATTGACTGTCACCCTGCATTGAAGTGATCGCAGGTAACTTCTCAAAGAAGTTGTTCACCAGCGCCGGGGCAGTCACCGTGGCGTCAACCACGGACTGAAACGCCAATATTGGAGGCATAAGACCCAAATTACCGGCCTTCGCCTGCGCGCTGATCTGGCGTTGAATTTCCTGGGTGATCCGGTAGGCCTGTTTACCTGCGTTGAGGGCAAAGGAACCGTACTTCCATGGGTCATATTCGGGCAATAATGAATTCCAGGCCAGTTTCTCAAGAGCCAACAGGTGACCGAGACGCTCCTGCCACTTGGCCAGCGCGGCGAGTTTGCTGATGCCGATTTCGGGTGAAATCAGGACCAAGCCATCAATACCCCGCAGACTTTCGTCAGACAGCGAATCCAACGTGTACTGGACCGCCAGCGCACCGCCATTCGAGTAACCGACGATGTACAAAGGGCGACCGGCGGATTTCGTCTGCAGTTCGCGCATCGCTAGCCGGACCGCTGCGGCCATGTCCTCCCATTTTGTATCGAGCAGCCCGGATGGCGCCTGTCCATGTCCCGGAACCCTCATACCGATCACATAGGCGCCATGGCTATTGAGCAGTTGACCAATGCTGCGCAGACTGTAGGGGGAATCGGACATACCATGCAGCAACAATACACCGACGACCGGCTTATCCGCGGGCAGTATGAAGCTGCGGTTCCAGTTCACGGGCCAGCGACCGGGATCGGAAAAACTGCCCCGGAAGTAGCGGTTGATGGCGCGCTGGTCCTTCTGGTCAATTTTTTCGTAGACCAATTCATCGAGTTGTTTGAACAGGCGGTCTTCCAGTGCCAGATATTCCGCGAAGTTCTTTAATCCGGATTCGGCACTGAATTCCTCGTCGAGCACCGTTTCATGCCACACGCTCAGGTCCGGGCGGCTATTAAGCTCGATTACACCCAGAACAACAATAACAACTGCCGCTCCAAGCAGGCTCGATAGCAAATAACGGATTAAACGGTGGCTCAATTGCAGCAACTTCTTCATCATGATTGCACCCGCGAGTGATAACCATAGGAAAGTGTGGATAATATCAGGGAATGGGCCGGCGGTTTCCAAGCTGGAAGCTTTTTGTGGACCGGGTATGAGAGATTCAGCCTCCTGCATCCGGACCAAACACCCTTGCATGCGGTCACTGGCATGTACGATATCGCCAGATGAAAACCTGTACTAACCTTTTGCGTTACAAATTCCAGTGAGCAGAAAAAAAAGGAGGTGCCTTTGCACCTCCCCTCGGGAATTCGGATCCGGCTGGACAAAGGCGGATGGATTACCGCTTGCAGGATTCAGCACGTGACACTTAAAAGCTGAACTTAATGCCGAGATACGGACCGTGTATGGTTAAATCATCAAGGGCAGGCGCGTCGTTTTTAAAGTTCCATTTCAGATACCGGTAACCCACAACAGTGGTGAACTTCTTGTAATCGTAGGAAAAATTAGCGGCTGCCTGCCAGGTGAGCTTGGAAGCACCGCCGCCAACATCCGCGTAGTAATTAAGATAATAGCCATCAGGATAGTTGTGTCGGCCTTTGAAGCCAACGACTGCATCCCATCCACTGTCCGAGTAACTGTTCTGCCTCTTTTTATCGTTTGCTTTTAATGTCCCGTCAACCGTGACATCAAGGTAACGGGCACCTGCGTTGACATCAAATATGTTCTTACCGGTGTCTACGAGGTTATAGCCGCCCACCAGGTTGAGCACCCAGGTCTTCAACCCTACGTCCACTTTGCCTGAAACAGGCTGACCCAGAAATTCTCTTTCGTAGCGCTTCGTATCACTGACATCCAAGTAAATGACATCGGCAAGCACTGAAAACTTGTCTTTACGTACATTTATCGTGCTCATCCAGGCAAGGTCAAGTTTCTTTAACAGTGTGCCAAAATTGAACGTCAGCGGATCACCGGTTGCCGTGGTGGACTTTATGCTTGCGCCCCACAGGTAAATTACGACATCGGCTTGCCATTCTTCGGCTGACTTTTCTTCTGCATAAACAGGCATTGCCCCAAGCAGAAAAAATAGTGCCAACATAGGTAAAAGTGCCTTTTGCCAGGTCGTGAATTTGACAGTTCCAGGCATATATTGCTTTTTATTCGGACAGCTCATTTTGAGTCTCCCTGCTAAATATGAACGGTTGACAGAACATTGGAAAAGGGTTTTTCTGTACTGCGAGTCGATACCTATATAAGCCAAATAAAAGATCATTAACAGGGCACGAATTATACCCCTAAACCAATTGAATATTTATAGGTATTCAATTGCTCCGGACTGGAAAGCAATACACATCAGCGGGAATCATCTTACGCGCGGATGCGGTGTGTACTTCGTTTCACGAAGCTGACCCAGATGGCTTTTTTGGTTTCTGCAAGGTACCAAACACCCGGTCCCAGAATGCCGATGAAACGCCATAACCCTTGGTTGAGTCACGAAAGTGGTGATCGATATGTGATTTCCACACCTTCTTCAGCCACTTCACCTTCGGAGGCTTGAAGTGATGGATGCTGTAATGGGTCATGTCATAGGCCAGGTAACCGGTGGTGAATCCGGCGGAATAGGCCCATGTCAACGAACCGAATAAAACCCATGTCAGCGACAACAGCAATACTGCAATCGCGAGGCTAAGCGTTATCGGCATCACCAGGCGCTTCTTGTCATTCGGGTACTGGTGGTGCACCCCATGGAACAGGAAACTGATGCGCTTCTGAAACTCGCCTTTGGGTGTGAAATGAAAGACATAGCGGTGAAAGAAGTACTCAAATAAGGTCCAGAAAGCGAGCCCGGCCAGGAACATGACCACGAAAACACCAACCGGTATGCCGATGGCAAAGCTTTTCCAGATAAAGAAAAGAATAACGGGAAAATAGACAGCAAACACCGTCACCGGCGAAATTTTGCTCAAACGTTCCAGAACAGGGTTCTTGAATAACCTGATTGCGCCTTTCTGCGGAGCCATATGCTCAGGAATCCGTTCCGTTTGGGTTGCTTTCATTGATCACTCATCTCATGGTTGCCAACCAATTATATTCGGTCGAGGATTTATTTTTACAACAGGCGCCATTATCGCCGAATTCCTGGCCGGCAATCCATGTGTATATAGCACGGCAGTTGAGCGTGCTTTAGGCCGCCAATACGATCATTTTCGCTCGAAGGTGTCTTTTCTCTGGACTATTGCACGGAAAAGATGAACTATGCTTCACATGTCAGTATCTCATGTTGAAGTCCGGGACGAGGTTCCCGGCACCCCGGATTCGAGCCGTTCAGAAAACTCCACACCAGCAGCTTCGATCACCGATCCACCGGTTGCCAAAATGGTGACTGGAGATTTAAATCGCCCCGATGAAACTCAACCATCGAAAATTCTGTGGCAACACGTAATCGTACTCGCTACGGTGCATTTGATCAGTTTGCTGGCCCTTATTCCGTGGTTTTTCACCTGGTCAGGCCTGATCGTTGCGATCCTGGGACATTTCATTTTTGGAATGTTTGGCATCACCATCGGCTATCACCGCCTGCTGACGCATCGCGGTTTCACCTGTCCGAAGTGGCTTGAGTACATGTTCGCGACCATGGGCATGTTCAATCTGCAGGATAGCCCGGCACGCTGGGTTGCAATCCACCGCATTCATCACCGCTTCAGTGATCAACAGGCCGATACGCACTCGCCACTCGTCAGTTTTTTCTGGGGTCATGTCGGCTGGGTGCTTTACCGGCACAAGGATACCAACCGCACCATTCGCTATGCGCGCTATGTACCCGACCTTCTGCGTGATCCGTATTACCGGCGCTTGGAACGCAACAGTGGTTGGTTCCTGGTGTTCCTGATCCACGCCGTAGTCATTATCGCCATTGGCGCAGTGGTTGGATATCTCGCGGGTGGAGCCAGCGAAGCCATTCATTATGCGGCGAGTTGGGCCGTCTGGGGTGTGGCCGTAAGGACCGTCTTCGTGCTGCACGGCACCTGGTCGGTGAATTCGCTGGCGCATTTGTTTGGTTACCGGAATTACGAGACCCGTGACCAGAGCACCAACAACTGGCTCGTTGCCCTTATCGCACATGGAGAAGGCTGGCACAACAATCACCACGCCGATCCGCGTTCGGCTGCGCATGGCCACCGCTGGTGGGAATTCGATATGTCATGGTGGGTCATACGGCTATTGGAAAGCATGGGATTGGCTAAGAATGTCGTACGACCCAGCCGCAGCTGAGCAGGCTCTGCTGCAACCAGTCCACCCGCTGGGCTCAGATGCCCGCGTGCTGCTTGTCAGTGTTTTTGGTCCTTACGCCCAGGATGACGCTTATGGCAGCCGCGAAATCAACCCGATGGA
>DATCZY010000185.1:0-9740 GCA_036525655.1 Lysobacterales bacterium
TTGGATTTGTAAAGATAAACCCTCACGACCAGGTAACCAATACCACCAACGGAAAATAATACGTAGGTTCCGATGGATGGCAGGTGCTGTAAATTGGACGTATCCACCAGGAACCAGCCAAATGCTGCGATTAACAGCGCAAGGGACGCGTAACTGGTCATTTTCAGGTGGTAAATGCGGTCTCGCAACTTCCGGCGCTGGAATTCTTTCAGTTGCTCCTCGGCAACCTCACCGCGCTGAAACCCGCAGTAAGGGCACAATGAACTGTGACTGGAGATATTTTTGTCACAACTCGGACATGAAATAATGGCCATG
The DNA here is from genome assembly GCA_036525655.1 of Lysobacterales bacterium. Lineage (GTDB taxonomy): Bacteria > Pseudomonadota > Gammaproteobacteria > Xanthomonadales > SZUA-36 > SZUA-36. The sequence continues at coordinate 316 of DATCZY010000185.1, forward strand.
ATTTAATCCTCCCGCCCGCGTATGAACGAAACAATCAGGCCTCAAACCTGACCGAAAAACCGTAATTCAGCACGCAGACCACCTGTTTTTCTGTTCTCGAAATGAATCGACCAACCGTATAGCTCGCATAGACGCTGAACGATTGCCAAACCCAGGCCTGATCCTTTACCGGAGACCCCTTCACCGCGATAGTGCCTGTTCATCACGAGTGATAATTCCTTTTCCGGAATGCCCGGTCCGGTATCTTCAACGAGCACACGACCGCTGCCAATGGTGCAGACCACTTCACCCGATGGCGTGTAGCGGATGGCATTGCTGATCAGGTTGCCAACTGTGACCGCAATAACTGATTCAGGTGCGATCACACTGACCTTGTCCTCGCCAATTATTTTCAGTTCGAGTGGTTTTTTATCCAGCAGAGGCTCGTGAAGATGTATCAGTTTTTCAACGATATCACGTACATCGTGGGCATCGCTGTCCTGGTTAGTACCCTGCTCTGCGCGTACCAGGTGAAGTAACGCGGTGGTGATATCCGTGGATTGCCTGGCCGCCCGCGCTATACGCAAGACCCGGTTCCTGGTTTTTTCCGGCAGATCTTTTTGCGCCAGTAACAACTCCGTAGCGCCGGATATAACGGCCAATGGTGTCCTCAATTCGTGACTGACATCGGCGTTGAATTCCCTGTCCCTTTTGACTAACTCGTGTACCCGTTCAGCATAGGCGTCCAATGCCGCTGCCAACTGTCCGACCTCATCATCCGGAAACCATCTGGCCAATCCGGGAGATGGCGTCTCTTCAGCCAATTGACTCAAGCGCTCTGCCAGATCACTAACAGGTTTCATAACCGTGCTGGAAGACCATAAGCCCAGCGCCAGTGACAACAGGGAAAACACGAGCACCGCCGCCACCAATGACCAGATAAGCCGGTGGGTTAGGCGTTGATTCTCTGAGATGTCATAGATCAAAAACGCCCACAGATCATCGTCTTTACGCACTGCGGCCTTAAAATAGCCTTCCGCCGTTTCAACCTCGTGGACACCGGTGTCGAGTTCCCTGATCTGTGCAATGACACTGTGGTTGGGATCCCCTGGCCGTGTGACGAACCCCTGGATACGGGTATGGAACGGCTCGAGCAGTGTCGGGTCCTTGCGCAGCTGCACCAGGTAATCATCAAGCTCCTGCTTTAAAGTCGAACCAATGAGCTCATCTTCGAGGGTGCTTTGCAGAAAAAGCGTGCTGATTGCAAAAAGACTGCTGAGCAGCGTACCGAATAGCAGGAATGAAAATATGATGCGGCTGCGGAGCCTACGTCTGTATAGCATTTGACTCCAATAGTCGGTAACCAATACCGTGCCGGGTCTGAATCATCTTGGTGCCAAACGGCTTGTCTATGGCTGAACGCAAAGAGTGAATATGAACCCGCAGGCTGTCGCTATCGGGCATCTCTTCACCCCAGACCTCCTTTTCCAACTCTGCCCGCGTCACAACATTTGGGGAGGCTTCCATCAAACAGCGCAACAATTTCAATCCAATCGGATTAAGGTCAATTTCATGGCCGTTACGGGTGACCGTCAAGGTATCGACATTGAATACAAGATCACCGATCTGGATTTCCTTGCTCGCCCTCCGGGCTCCCCTGGTGGTCAGGACTCTCAGCCTGGCTTCAACCTCCTGCAATTCGAAAGGTTTAACCAGGTAGTCATCTGCTCCGGTTTCAAAACCGGCCAGCTTGTCTTCGAGACGATCCCTGGCTGTCAACATCAAAACCGGCGTATTTTTACCCGCCTCCTGACGCAGTTTGCGACAGACTTCCAGACCATCCATACCCGGTAACGCAAGGTCCAGAACGATGGCATCAAAGTCATTAACGATGGCCAGATGCAAACCGGTTATGCCATCTCCTGCAAAATCCACGGTATGCCCAATTTCATCCAGGTAGTCACCAATGTTAGCGGCGATATCCGGGTTGTCTTCGATAATCAAAATGCGCACGTTCAGTACCCTTAATTGATGGACCAGAAACAGAAAAGGCCCAGGCAGATGATTTTACCACCATACCTGGGCCCGAAGCGCCCCATTAACATGTTCACAGCAGGAGTAGCTGCACTTCAATACAAACAGGTTTTCACCTGGCGACTCAAGTGGTGAATAAGTGTATGCCTGCATAGGTTAAAAATTGGTTAACCAAAGTGGAATTTTTCGTTAACACCGCGCTTTTATATCTATATCGCTGGCTAAAGATCCAACAGCTCGACATCCCTGAGACCCTCCGAGAGGGAATCGGCATCACCACCCTCAGACATTTTCACAGCCAGGCGGACTTCATTTGCCGAATCGGCGTGCCTGATGGCCTCGTCATAGGTAATCTTGCCTTCCTTGTACATCCCGAACAGGCACTGATCGAAGGTGATCATCCCATGGTGTGAAGACTCCTTCATGATTTTCTTCAATTCTGTGATTTCCCCATTGCGAATCCTCTCCTGCACCAATGGTGTAGCCAGAAGAACCTCGACCGCGGCCCAGCGCCGGGTCTGGTCCGCAGAAGGAACCAACTGTTGGGCAATGATTGCTTTCATATTGAAAGACAGATCAAGCAATACCTGCTCTTTGGCTTCTTCGGGGAAGAAATGCAATATGCGGTCGAGCGCCTGGTTGGCGTTGTTGGCGTGCAATGTACACAATACGAGGTGGCCGGTTTCTGCGAATGTAATGGCGTATTCCATGGTCTCACGTGTTCGGACCTCGCCGATCATGATGACATCCGGCGCCTGCCTCAACGTGTTGCGCAGGGCAACTTCAAACGAGTCCGTATCAATTCCAACTTCGCGCTGGGTAACCAGGCTTTTACCGTGGAAGTGTACGTACTCGATCGGGTCTTCCACGGAAATAATGTGCCCGCTCATTCTCTTGTTGCGGTAGCCAATCATCGCAGCCAACGAAGTTGACTTACCCGTGCCGGTTGCACCCACAAACAAAATAATGCCGCGCTTTGCCAATGACAAATCAGTCAATAATTCGGGCAGGCCCAGATCTTCGAATGTCGGTATGGTCGTTTCAATACGCCGGCATACCATGCCCACATGTGCCTGCTGATAAAAGGCACTGACACGAAAGCGTACGTCCTCGCCTAACGAAATAGCGAACTGACACTCCATCGTTTCGTCAAATTCCCTGATCTGCTTCTTGGTCATGATGCTTTTAACGATCTCACTGACTTCATCCGGCAGCAGGACTTCGGTCGAAATCGCACGGATTTTGCCATTGACCTTGATGCACGGAGGCGCGTCCGCCGTCACAAAAAGGTCAGACCCCTTTTCCTCGTGAAGTTCCTTTAACCAGCCTTCTACTACACTCATCTCTGCACCTCCAAAATCAAATCTCCAATCAGTTCCCGAATGGACAAATCAGACGCTTCCTACAAAAACAGCTTCCGGTCTACCGCCTTTCTGGCGGCTTCCTGGCGCGCAACGATACCCCTGGCTACCAGGCCCTCGAGATACTGATCAAGCGTGTGCATACCGACATTCTGGCCTGTCTGAATGGCGGAATACATCTGCGCGACCTTGTCCTCGCGTATCAGGTTGCGGATTGCGGGTGTGGCCAACATGATTTCATGGGCGGCGATACGGCCTCCACCGATTCTCTTCATCAATGTTTGCGCAATAACCGCACGCAGAGATTCCGACAACATCGAACGCACCATGGATTTCTCACCTGCGGGGAATACGTCGATAATACGGTCGATGGTCTTGGCGGCGGAACTGGTGTGCAATGTGGCAAAAACCAGGTGGCCGGTCTCGGCCGCCGTCAGAGCCAGGCGGATGGTTTCGATATCACGCATTTCACCTACCAGGATAATATCCGGGTCCTCACGCAGGGCTGAACGCAACGCCTGGTTGAATCCGTGTGTATCGCGGTGAATTTCGCGTTGGTTGATCAGGCATTTTTTTGACTGATGCACGAATTCAATCGGATCCTCAATGGTCAGGATATGCCCGGCCTGAGTAGTATTGAGGTGATCAATCATGGCGGCCAGGGTCGTGGATTTACCCGAACCGGTCGGGCCGGTGACCAAAACGAGACCACGTGGAACGTTGATGATCTCCCTGAAGGATGGCGGAGCACCAATATCATCGAGTGTCCAAACTGCAGCGGGAATGGTACGGAAGGCACCACCCACACCACGATCCTGGTGAAAACAATTGACACGAAAACGGGCAAGTCCCGGCACGGCGTATGAGAAATCCACTTCGAGATTGGCCTCAAAGTCGCGCCGCTGATGATCACTCATCGTGCTGTAAAGCAGTTCGGTCAACTGCTGGTTATCCAAAGCGGGTAAATTCAGGCGGCGTAAATCGCCATCAACACGTATCATGGGCGGTAGAGCGGATGACAGGTGAAGATCCGAGGCCTTGTTTTTTACCGCAAAGGCAAGCAGTTCTGCAATATCCATTTAAACCCTCCTTGTGCGGACACTGGTCGCGTTACAATACATTATGACTCATTATTAACGAAATGCTTAAACCGAATCCGTGGTTTGCATCAAGATAACCTAAACAATAGACAATGCATACTTTTGCCGCAACATGAATGAATCAATTGAAAGACTGAACCTGGTTCGTCAACGAATCGAAAAGGCCTGTATCGCGGCCGGCCGCCAGCCTGGAGAGGTTTCTCTCCTCGCTGTCAGCAAACTGCATTCGGCAAAGAAAATAGCCGCTTTGAGCAAGCTGGGTGTGCTTTCCTTTGGCGAAAACCATTTGCAGGAAGCACTGCAAAAGCAACGTGAACTGGCAAACCTGAACCTGCAATGGCATTTTATCGGTACGCTGCAATCCAATAAAACCCGCGCCATAGCAGAGAATTTTCAATGGGTACAAAGTGTCGACCGGCAAAAAACATTGAAACGGCTTTCGGACCAGCGCCCGGCTAACCTGGAAGCGCTCAATGTCTGTTTACAGGTTAATATCGACCTTGAGCCTCAAAAGGCCGGGGCGCAACCTGACGAAATCTTGCAATTGGCTGAATTTGCCCGTGGTTTGAGTAATATAAAGCTGAGGGGTCTGATGGCAATACCCAGGGTGACCACTGATTTAAGCGCGCAGCACGAGAGTTTCCGCAAGGTAAAAATCTTATTTGAGGTGCTCAAGCGTGCGGGGCATGACATCGATACCTTATCCATGGGTATGTCGTCTGATCTGGAGATTGCAATCGCTGAGGGCAGCACCATGGTTCGAATTGGAACCGACCTGTTTGGAAAACGTGAATCGTGAAAAACATCGACAAGGATAAAAAATGAGAATCGGGTTCATTGGCGGAGGCAACATGGCCACCGCGCTGATCAGCAGGCTGTTTGCATCGCGTCACAGCATCGACCGTGTGCAGGTTGCCGATCCGGGCGCCGCGGCGAGAGAGTATTTGCAAAAACGTTGGCCCGTCACCTGCTATGAGCGCGCCACCGATGCGATCAAGGGGATGGACGCCATCGTCCTGGCAGTCAAACCACAGGTTTTACCGGTCGTGCTCGAAGAGATAAAGAATCTTGTCACCGAACAGCAACTGATCATTTCCATTGTGGCCGGCATTCCAACCAGCCAGATCGCTGCACACCTGAGCTCCAACCCGCCGATTGTCCGCACCATGCCCAATACGCCCGCGCTGATCGGGCTTGGCATTACAGGTATGTACGCCCGTGTGAATTGCAATCTCGCCCAGCGTGAACTGACGCAGAACCTGATGGAATCAGCCGGTGAAGTTGTATGGCTGGACAAGGAAAGCCTGCTGGATGTCGTAACCGCGGTATCCGGAAGTGGACCGGCGTATTTCTTTTACCTGGTTGAAGCCCTTCGCAAGGCCGGTACACGCCTCGGCTTGCCGGCGGAAATTGCCGCCAAGCTTGCCTTGCATACCGCCCATGGCGCCAGCGTCATGGCGGTGCAAAGCGACGTGGATGTCACCGAGCTCCGTCAAAGGGTGACAACCCCGGGTGGCACCACCGAGGCTGCATTGGAACAGCTCAATGCCGGGCATTTTGAAGAACTGATAGATGCAGCTGTCACCGCCGCAACCCGGCGTGGTCATGAACTTGCAGAAGATGGAGTGCATTCGTGAACCTTTCCGGCGCCCTCATTTACCTGGTCAGCACAATCACCGACCTCTACGTAATGGCGATTTTGCTGCGCCTGTTGCTACAGTGGGTCAGGGCTGATTTTTATAACCCACTGAGCCAGTTCCTGATCAAGATCACCAACCCCGTGCTTGTTCCATCGCGCCGCCTTATCCCATCGATCGGCAGGTTGGATACGGCGTCGGTCGTTGTCATGCTTTTGCTGGAGCTTTTACAGCTCGTCTTCATCAATCTCCTCAGCCATTCGGAATTTGGATTCCAGTTCCTGCTCCTGTTTGCCGTTCAAAAATTGCTGATAGCTCTGCTTTTGACCTATTTTGTTTTAATTATCGCCAGGGTTATTATCAGCTGGTTTGCAAACCAGTCACGACACCCATTGATCCCCCTCATTTACCAGTTGACCGAACCGGTACTAAGACCGATTCAAAGGCTAGTTCCGCCGCTCGGTGGCATTGATCTTTCGCCATTGATCGCATTGATCGCACTACGCGCGCTATTGCTTCTGCTAGGATGGTAAATAGCAGGTGGCTGATCAATCCAAAAGGCATGGCATCCACCTGTGGCAAATTGAATGAGTACCGCTTGAATAAAATGAGGAATGGTTTGATGAATACACTGCTAAAAGCACTGGCGCTACTGGCTGTCCTGTCATCATTTTCTGCCAACGCGCAGCAGGCTCAGCGCTTTAACGACTACACGGTCCATTACAATGCGTTGAATTCAAGCCTGATTTCTCCTGAAGTAGCAAAAGCCTACGGTATCAGCCGTTCCGACAGCAGGGCCCTGATCAACATTTCGGTTTTGAAGAACACCGAAAATCAATTGCCCGTGGCTGTGAAGGCCGTGGTGACCGCCAGCGGCCGCAACCTGATAGGTCAGACCCGCGCGATAGAGATGAGGGAGATTGCAGAAGGCGAGGACGCGATTTACTACATTGGTGAATTGTCAGTCAGGAATATGGAAACATTTGATTTCACCGTCGAGGTCAGGCCCGAAGGGCAGAGCAAACCTTTCACCGTGAAATTCAGACAGCAGTTTTATACCGAATAAGCGGTTTTCCAGCATTCTTCAATGCTGTTGTTGCTGTTCCAGGACAGCTGCATAGCCTGCCTTGTAATCCGGATAAGTCATCCTGAAGCCGCTATCAATCAGTCTGCGGTTGCTGACGCGTTTGCCACCGCCCGCATTTTCATCAACAACACCTTGCGGAGAAGCACAGCCCTGCCTTTTGGCCAGCCATTCAACAACTTCGTAACGCGGTGCCGGTTGATTGTCGGTCGCCAGGTACAAAGGTTCCGGCTTGTCAATTTCCAAAAGGTGCTTCAAAACGGCCGCTGCGTCATCGCGGTGGATGCGATTGGTAAACTGGGGCGGAAATTGCTGTACCTGGAGCCCCTCCGAAGCGGCCTGCCTGATCAACCTCTCGCGACCGGGTCCGTAGATACCAGATATTCTGACAATCACGAGGTTTTTCGTACAACGTCTTGCCAGTTGTTCCATTTTCAACAGCACCTTGCCATTGAACCCGGTGGGATTGGGTTCGGTTTCCTCAGTGACGATCCCACCATCGTCCTCTCCAAATACCGCTGTGCTTGAAACCAGCAGCGTACGGGCCGGCGCTTGCTTCAATCCGGCCCATAAGTTTTTCCACCCCTGGATAAAAATGGCCTCGTAACCGGCCTGGTCACGACTGGCAGGCGTAGGCATGAATACCAGCCTGTCGATATCCGCCGGAAGGTCCGCCAGTGTAGTTGGATCCAGAAGGTCGGCCCGAACAGGCTGTACGCTATCAGGCAATGTTGACACATCCCTTTTTAAACCATAGACAGTATGGCCATCTTGCAGCAAAGCCGTGGCCAGAACGTTGCCGACATCACCACAACCGGCAATCAGAACCCGCATTACACCGCTTCCGGCTCCGGTTCATCCGGACGTGTGCGTGAGCCAGGCAAGGTTCTCAACCAGATCAGCCAGACCACCAGCGCATCGAGAATGATCAGTGCCTGCCACAAGTAAAGGTGGAACCATTCGAATGCCGTGTAGTTCCACTGCCCAAGGTAATAAAGACTGATGATCCTTACCAGGTTAAGAAGCTGGATAGCAAAGAATCCGGCCACAAAGCCAATCATCTTGTTTTTGAACGGTGCTGGAAAAGCGAATATGGCTGAAAACAAAATGATGACCGCCTCAAGCCCGTTACACCCCCGCTCAATACGCACACCAAACCCCGATACCTTGTCACGGATCACGTTGCCCGAAGCGATGACGTTGTCATCAAAAACCTGCACAATCCAGACACTGATATCCGCAATCGTTGATGTAAATGGTAGGATGATGTACTTTTCCGCAGTCTGAAAAAGCTCAAGCGTAAACAGTCCGATCAGCAGCACCGAGAATATGATAAAGAATCTAAGCATAGAGCCTGTCGCCATACCTGTTAAACAGAACGCAGCAATGGTACCCAAAGCCAATCGGGCTTGCACGCCGTTTGTGCCATCGCATAGGGTTTAAATGAAAAAGCCGAGTCAAAACATTTTTTTGATCGGCCCGATGGGGTCAGGCAAAACCACGATTGGAAAACACCTGGCGAAAATGTTCGGACTCGAGTTTTATGACTGTGATCAAGAGCTTGAACGCATGACGGGCGCCAGCGTCAGCCTGATATTTGATCTTGAGGGTGAAGCGGGTTTTCGCGTCAGAGAGAATCTTCTCCTCAAACAGCTTGCTGCAAAAAACGGTGTTTTAATTGCAACCGGCGGTGGCACGGTTTGCAACGAGGAGAACCGTCGCCTGCTGCGTGCCCACGGATTGGTCGTTTACCTGAAAACCAGCATAGATAATCAGCTCAAACGCCTGAACAAGGACAAAAGCCGGCCCTTGTTGCAGACCGAGGACAGGACACAGCGTTTAATGGATCTCGCCGAGTTACGTAATCCACTTTATGATGCCACGGCCGACCTGGTTTTCAGCACGCGTAATTCAAGTGTCTACGCAACAGCTAAAGCACTTTCTGCCGCCATCTCGAAACGGCTGGACACACTCGGTCAGGAGCAAACACATGCAGACAGTTAATGTTGACCTGGCAAACCGCAGCTACACGGTGTACATCGGCTCCGGTCTGCTAGGCAAACCGCATCCGGTGTTTGACACCTGCAAAGCAAGCACCGCGCTCATCGTCAGCAATGAGACCGTTGCACCGCTGTACCTGGACCGACTGGCGGGCGCACTGACAGGCGCCGATGTTCACAGCCTGATTCTACCGGACGGTGAGTCCTATAAAACCGCGGAACAGTGGTTA
>DATCZY010000186.1:0-8267 GCA_036525655.1 Lysobacterales bacterium
AAATGTCTGTCTGCGTGACATCACCACGGCGTTCATTGACAAGGGCAGCGTTGAAAATCTCGACACCGGCTGTGTGGAGAAGATTCTGCCGGCGCCATTCTTTACCAGCTTGCTTGGACCCAACCCTTAGGGCTAACGGAACTGCCGCCATGATCAAAGTAAGCAACCTGCATAAATCGTTCGGCAAGGTGAAAGCCGTCAACGGAATTTCATTCGAAGTCCACGACGGTGAGATTACCGGTCTGCTCGGGCCAAACGGCGCCGGCAAGACCACCACCCTCAGGATGCTGTATTCATTGCTGCCACCCGATGAAGGTGAAATCTGTATTGACGGCCTCAACCCCAACAAGGATGCCATGGCCATCAAGCGCACCCTGGGTGTGGTGCCCGACAGCCGTGGTCTGTACACACGTATGAGCGCACGCGAGAACATCGCTTATTACGGCAAACTCCATGGCATGTCGAATAAACACATCGACACGCGCGTGAAGGAACTCGTGAAGACCCTGGACATGGCCGATTTCATCGACCGGCGCACCGAGGGTTTCTCGCAAGGCCAGCGCGTCAAGGTCGCGATCGCGCGGGCGATGGTGCACAACCCGCAAACCGTGCTGCTGGACGAACCCAGCAACGGCCTGGATGTCATGAGCACACGCGCGTTGCGGCGCTACATTCTCGGTTTGAAGGAACGGGGCCATTCCATCGTCTTGTCCACCCACATCATGCAGGAGGTTGCAGCCCTGTGTGACCGCATCATCATCATCGCCGCGGGCCGGATTGCGGCCAATGGTACGGCGCAGGAGTTACTGCAAAAAAGCGATTGCAGCACACTCGAAGACGCCTTTGTCAAACTGATAGGCAGCGAGGAGGGTTTACTGGCATGAGTGGTCTCGGCACGGTTTACAAAAAAGAATTGCGTGAAAACCTGCGCGACCGTCGATCGCTGTTCAACTCGGTATTGCTCGGCCCGATCCTGTTTCCAATCCTGTTTATCGGCCTGGCTTACTTTACCAGCAGCAAGCAGCAGGAACGTGCTGAACAGGTATTGGAAATACCGGTGGTTGGCGCGCAAAATGCGCCCAACCTGGTCAGTTTCCTGGAGCAACAGGGTGTTGTGATCCAGGCGCCCATGGAGAACCCGGAAGCCGCGGTCAGTTCGCAGGAGGTACAGGTTATTATCCGCATTCCTGACCAGTTCAAGGAGCAATGGACAAGCGGTAAACCTGCCGTGGTTGAACTGATTGCCGATCCGTCACGCCGCGAATCTGATATTCCGATGCAAAGAATCAGGGGTCTACTCGGCGCCTATGGCGCCCAGATTGGTCAATTACGGCTGCAACTGCGGGGTGTTTCACCGGGTGTAACCTCACCCGTCATGATCAAGGATGTCGATCTGTCCACTCCGCGAAGCCGTGGCATGCTGGTGATGATCATGCTGCCTTACGTATTGATGATCACCGCGTTTACCGGCGGCATGCATCTGGCCGTTGACTCAACCGCTGGCGAAAAGGAACGCAAATCGCTGGAGCCGCTGTTGATCAACCCGGTTCCGCGCTGGCAGGTGATGCTGGGCAAGATGTCCGCAACCGCCACTTTTGCATTTGCTTCGCTGTTCCTGACGCTGCTGGCGTTCCGCTTCGCATTCCCGATGCTGCCGACGGGGGCCCTTGGAGTCGACTTGAGCCTCAGCGCCGAGGCCATCGGCGGTATATTGCTGACGGTCGGTCCGGTGGTCATCCTCGCCGCGGCCATGCTCACGACCCTGGCCGCACTTGCTAAAAGTCTGCGCGAGGCGCAATCATATATGGGCCTGGTTTTCATGATACCGATGATCCCCAGCCTGATTTTCATGGTCAATCCAATGAAACCCGAAACCTGGATGATGGCGATTCCAATGTTTTCACAAAACCTGTTGATCGGTGAGTTTGTCCGCGGCGAATCCGTCAGCCTGCATTGGCTGGCCATCTCAATGAGCAGTACATTGCTGATCGGCCTGGGGTTTGCCGCAATTGCCGCCACCCTGTTTAACCGCCCGAGAATCGTATTCTCAAATTAGGAATATTTTGAAATGAAAAAACTTCTGACCGCCCTGCTCTTTGTATTTCTATCTGCGCCCCTGTTTGCCGGGGAACCGCCCATGGAGGGCTCTCCGGCGCCGTCTTTCAAGTTACAGGACCAAAATGGCGACTGGCACACACTGGAGGAATACCGGGGCAAATGGCTGGCTGTCTATTTCTACCCAAAAGACGACACGCCGGGATGCACCACCGAAGCCTGTAATTTTCGTGACAACATTTATGCATTCAAAGCCATTGACGCTGCCGTTGTAGGCATCAGCGTCGATGATGTTGACTCACACAAGGAGTTTGCCACCAAGTACAAGCTGCCATTTACGATTCTCGCAGACCCGGAAGGCAAGACCGCCAGTGAGTATGGCGTACTGAGGGACTTCAAATTGATGAAGCTGGCAAGCCGCCAGTCATTTCTGATCGACCCGGAAGGCGTTGTCGCGAAACATTACTCTGATGTAGACCCGGACGCCCACACCGACGAAGTGCTCGCGGATATAAAGACCTTGTCAGAGGTCTGGAAAAGCACCCTTTGATGTTTTGAAGACAGGCAGGACGCGTCGCTCAATACGCATCCTGCCTGTCACTGATTAATCGTGCAAACGGCGTAAAACCCCGCCCGACTTACTCCTGCAAGCCGCTTTCGGCCTTGGCATTACTTACGATCTTTCGCACGTCAGCCAATAACTCTTTAGCGTCAAACACGATGCCGTCCTTGATGGTGTATTTCACACCTCCGACGCGTTCGGGTTTATTGTCGGCTCCCAGCCTGAAGTGGCCCGTGCCGTACAGCACCTTGAAATTAGCTATCGGATTCTGCTCGACGATCACCAGGTCAGCGAGTTTCCCGACACGCACGGAACCGATCTGGTCCTCCATGTTCAGCACCTGTGCCGGCAGGTAGGTTGCCGAACGTATGACCTCCAAGGGGTGGAAGCCGGCCTCCTGCAACAACTCCATTTCCCGGATGTAACCAAAACCGTAGAGCTTCCATATATAACCGGCATCTGAACCGAGCGTGACCCGGCCACCGTGATTCTTGTAGTCGTTCAGAAATTGCATCCAGATACGGAAGTTCTTCTTCCAGGCGACCTCGTCGGCCGTGGTCCAATCGTACCAATAGGATCCATGTGATATCAGAGACGGCTGAAAAAACTGCCAAAGGGACGGCGGTGTATATTCCTTCTGCCAGTCGGCGTTCATTTCACGCATCAGGTCACGGCTGGCTTCATAGATGGTCAAGGTCGGGTTGATGGTGAAATCCAGGGAGATCAGTTCATCACGTACCTGGTTCCATTTTTCGGAACCCGGTTTTGCCGTCTGTGTCCACAGGCGTCCAGCTTCTCCAAACCGGTGTTGTTCATTGGTGTAGTTGTAATCAAGCGGATAGTCCTGAATGACCTGTGTTTCAAACATGGCCTCGGGTAACCCGTACCAGTGCTCCATTGATGTCAGACCCGCGCGGGCGGAATCCAGCACATTCCAGTTCACCACGTCCAACTGTGCATGGTGCATGGCGGAACCCAATCCTTGCTTACCCGCTTCATCCAGTGCTGCACGCATGATATCTGGAGGTGCGCCGAAGAACTTGATTCCGGCAGCACCCTGTTTGGCAATCTTCTTAACCCAGCTACGCGCCGCTTCAGTGCTCAGGAATGGTCCGGATTCACCTTGCCCGAAGCCTACGTAGGGGACGATTCTCGGGGCGGCTATTTCATTCTTTGCGCTGCGAGCCTTGTGCGCCAGAACCCACTCCAGCCCGTTAAAGCTTCCCGGTTCACGTATCGTTGTAATACCGTGGCCCATCCACAACTTGGCCACGTACTCCGCCGGAACGCCCTGCGCATCGCCGCCAAAATGTGCATGCAGGTCAATGAAACCGGGTAATAGGTAGTGCCCTTCCAACTCCATCACACGGTCACCCGGTAAAACGGCGATGCGGTCCGATTCGGACACTGGCTGATACAGGCCGAGGCTGCGAATTTCCTTGATCCGATTGCCTTCAATGAGAACATCCATTGGCCCGACCGGTGGCGCCCCCTCGCCGTTCACGATGACTACCCCACGCAGGATAAGACGTTCAAACGGCCCCTCACCGCGGTGTCGATCAGGGATCGATAACGGTGCAGCGCATAAATTTGCCGAGAACACGACGACCAGTAATTTAATTAAATTTTTCATTAAGACCTTGTATTTATTTACAGAAAGCGTATTCTGATATTCCAAGTATTAAAGGGAAATGGACTTCCTGGAGACTTTTGTCATGGATGATGCAAGCAAGGCATACGCCAAACCACTAAATTGGTCCGACTCAGACCAGTACTCCTATGACCCATCGCCAAGCCCAAATCTGGACATCCCAAGTGTACCAGAACCGGTCTCAAAGACGACTGAATCTTCCGATGAAAGGGCGCTGGACCGTTGGTTTCTTGAGCAACGAGGCACCAAGCGCGTTCCCAAGCGCCTGGATGTAGCCAACGAGTTACTGGTTACCTCCGGTGGCCCGCTGAAGATGACCGGTAACATCACTCTGATCAATGAAGACGGCAGTGTGACGCACTCCAACAACCTCAGTCTGTGCCGCTGTGGGGCATCAAAAAACAGACCGTTTTGTGATGACCAGCACCTGGAGATCGAGTTTTTTGATGGTGGGGCAATAGGCCAGCTGTCAGATTGGATGCCGGTTAACCGTCCCCAGACCATCACGGTGACGTGTGTAAAGAACGGCCCGCTGAAATTCCGCGGCTACCTTCGCATTCACAATAAGAAGGGTCAGGAATGTATCACCATGAGCGGTGCATTATGCCGTTGCGGCAAATCGAGCAAGAAGCCGTTTTGCGATAACAAGCAACAGTGTTCCGGCTGCTGATAAGCTTTACTGCAGCCAAACACACGGCCTATTCACCGTAATAGATACACCCGGCGTTGCAGGTTTCCTGCACGATGATCTTGCTCAGCCCGGCAAGCCCGGGCTTCAGCTTTTGCCATATCCAACGCGCCAGGTTTTCACTGGTCGGGTTTTCAAGTCCTTCGATTTCGTTCAGATAATGATGATCCAGCTGTTCATACAACGGTTGGAAAATACGCCGCAACTCGGCGAAGTCCATTACCCAGCCATCCCGTTCACCGACCGGACCAGAAACATGCACCTCGATACGGAACGAATGGCCGTGCAGACGTGCGCATTTATGTCCCTCGGGTACATTTGGCAACCGATGGGCTGCTTCAATTTGAAAAACTCTGAAAATATCCATTTTCAAATTGTGACCGCAGCTGATGCTTAGCGCAATCCCCACGGGTTAACCGGACCAGCTTTAAAAAGCGCTCAAGTTACATGTTGTCAAAAAGCGACATCCGATCAGCTCTTCTGCCTTATTGCATAGCGCTCTAATCCATTTTACAGTGACATCACCCTAAGAAACCCAATCGCCATAAGCATTCCACAACGGTATCGCTGAAATACTGGAGCTTCAGGCCAAAAAAAACGTGTTGTACTTTTGCAACAGTCGCCTAATACACTGTCAATAACTTGTATAAGACTTTGTAATTACTATTTTTTCTGATAGCATGGCGTTCCAGTTGCTTATGCAACAAGGCTGGACGCTGCCTGAATGAATAAATATATCTTGTATGCCTTTATAATGGTCGTTTCGCTATTCGCCGTCAGTGCGAATGCTGCGCCTATGGCATATAGCGTGAATTCCGACGGCATCAATGACGATAACCTGTACCTGATCGACCTCGCTACAGGCGTCGACCAGTATCGCGGCAAACTGTTTACCGGAATCGAAAACGAATATCGCACAGACACGGAAGGCCTGGCGTTCTCACCGGGTCCGAATAGTCGCCTTTGGGGCATCGACGACGCCTCCGGAACATTGTTTCCGATCAACCCCAATACCGGCTCGGTTAATTACAATGAAGAAATCCAGCTGCCTCTCGATTTCCAGTCGGGCGGTGGCAACGATTTTGGTATGACTTTCGCCTGTGACAATAGCTTGTTTTTCACTTCGGTGAGAACCCAGTCTTTGTACCGCCGCGAGCCAACAACGGGCAGCATCACGAACGTGGGTTCCCTGGGTGTAAATATCAGTGCCATTGCGGCTTTCGGCAATCCAACCCTGTTGTATGGCCTGGGTAACAGTCAATTTTTGAATGGCGATACGGATTCCCCCAACTTGTACAGCATTGATACGACCACCGGACATGCTTCGCTCATCGGGCCTTTGGGCTCGCCCGGCGAGTTCGAATATAACCAGGCCGGAATGTCATTTGATAGTGCTGGTGGTTTATGGGCCATTACTGACCGCAGCCAGATCGGCAACCAGAAAAGCCAGATACTCAGCATCAATGTGGAAACCGGCGACGCAACGCTGATCGCTACCACGCTCAACGAAGTCGGCTATGAAAGCCTCGCCATCAGCCCACCTGTTAATTGCATCGCCGCGCCTGTAGATGGCGCAGATGATCTGCCGGCCATTCCGTCGTTAAGCCTGCCTGGAAAGCTCTCCGCAATTTTGGTTCTGATGTTGGCCGGGATGCTCATCCTGCGCAGACGTTACAGCTAAAGCAAATTCTATTACCTGTTTTTTGCAGCCAAACCTTTCCGTTTGGATTAAACTGCTAGGATCGAAACACACCGGAGTTAAAACATTATGGGTGGAATAAGCGTCACGCAGCTTTTGATCCTGCTGGTGATCGTCATGCTGGTTTTCGGCACCAAACGTCTACGCAATATCGGGTCCGACCTCGGCAGCGCAGTCAAGGGTTTCCGCAAGGGGATCGAAGACGAACCTGCAGACAAGGAGCCTGAAAAAATAACAACGGCGGAAAAGACTTCCGCACAAGCGCAATCAAAAGAGGAAAAAACCACGGCCAAACGCCCGTCTGACTCAGATGTTTGATGTAGGTTTTGCCGAGGTATTTCTGCTGGCCGTGATCGGCCTCCTGGTGCTCGGACCCGAACGCCTGCCAGGTGTCGCCCGCACACTGGGCGGTTTTGTGCGCAAGGCCAGGATGAGCTGGATCAGCCTGCGGAATACCATCGAATCGGAACTTGCAGAGGCCGACCTTGCCAAGCCGATCAAGAAAACCACCGAGGAACTGCAACAAATCGGCAGGCAGCTGGCCGAGAACCCCTTGACCAAACCGGGCATCAAGAAGCCGGAGCCGGTGGCGGCAGACACAAATGCCGAGCCGGGCGGCGCACCGGAATCCGAGGCCGGCGCACAACAGGAAGCCGATCCTGACGCGGACCGCGGAAAGCCAAACAATGTCTGAAAGCCCGCAAGACGACCACGAGCTGAGTTTTCTCGAACACCTGGTTGAGCTGCGCAGCCGTCTGCTCAAGGCCTGCCTGTCGGTCGTCGCAGTATTGGTCGTATTGCTGCCGTTCTCACGACAGCTCTACGAAGCCATCGCCTCGCCCATGATGTCGCAGTTGCCGGAAGGCAGCAGCATGATCGCCATCGACGTGGCATCGCCTTTCCTCACCCCGTTCAAGCTGACATTGCTGCTGGCCATCATGATTTCCATCCCGGTGGTCCTGTACCAACTGTGGGCCTTTGTCGCACCGGCGCTTTTCAAGCACGAGAAAAGACTCGCCCGGCCCTTGCTGTTGTCGTCGGTCTTTCTTTTCTATACCGGCTGCGCGTTTGCCTACTTCGTCGTTTTTCCGCTGATATTCAGCTTTCTGACCAGTATCGCGCCCGAAGGCGTGGCGGTCATGACGGATATCAGCAAATACCTGGATTTCGTCATGACGCTGTTTATCGCTTTCGGCATCACCTTCGAGGTGCCGATCGCCACCATCATCCTGGTAGCCACCGGCATCACCAGCACCGCCAAGCTGGTTAGCTGGCGCCCTTACGTCATCGTCGGCGCATTTGCCCTGGGCATGATCCTGACGCCACCGGACGTGATTTCACAAACTCTGCTGGCCTTGCCAATGTGGCTGCTGTTCGAACTCGGGATTGTTTTTGCGCGTATCCTGGTAACGGAAAAGAAGCCGGACGAGGAAGCCGAAGCGGATCAGGCGACGAGCTGATCGTTTTTCGCCGGCACGGCAGCGGATGCTTCATCCAGGCCGAAGATATCCCTGAATGCAAGGTACTGGGTACCGAACAGCAGCAATTGAAATAACGGTCCGATGACCATCAGCAACAGCGCCAGCAATGAGGATCCGGTGCCTTCGCTGAG
>DATCZY010000187.1:0-5100 GCA_036525655.1 Lysobacterales bacterium
AGCGCCAGGGCCATTGCCGTGCGTTGCAATATCGATTTCATGTTCTCTCCGTATGTTGAATTAATCCCTGCACGATCAGGTACTGGGCAGCCATGTAAATGGACATGACGAGCATGCGTTCGGCGGGTATTGTATAGGCAAATTTGTTCACCGCGATCAGGCCGTCGGAAAACGCAAACAGGATGGCCCCTGCCGCGACCAGTCTGAAGCTGACGATGCTTGTTGCGCCCCTGCGTTTGTGGGCCCACACACCCATGCCCAACAATATCAGTGCGTATATAAGCACGGGGATCAGCAAGTCACCCAGTCCCGGGTAAATGAGCCAGATCAACGCGACCCCGTACACGGCGAATTTCAGGATATCCAGCGTCCTCAGCTCGCCTGACGCAGCACCGGTCTTGTGGTAGGCGATGATGTAGAAAACGTGGGCAATCAAAAAGGCTACCAGGCCGGCGATAAACCAGTCGCTGGAGATCAGGAACACATCACCGGCCCATGAAAATAACAAGGCCATCACAACATAAATCCGCCAGGATGAATAAGCCTTTGTCAGCGCGGCAAAATATAACAACAGGGCGGGCATCAGCAGGGTTTTGGCGGCGATATACAGTGGCATCAGATCAAGTAAAAGACCGGTCAAAACCCCTGCAACCGCGATTGCATACAGAATCCGCCAGTCTGGTTTCATGCTCACCAACCTTGTTATTTGCTTGTCTTGAAGCCCTGGTACGCCCGAAATTATAGACCTTTTGCTGCATGTCCGCGGCATCGGTCGTGAAATTGCGCGGGAAACCCGGATCAAATAGAAAGGGAGTGCTTTATGTCACGATTTACGGTGGTCGGAGCCACCGGCCTGAGGGATGTGGGGCGTACGCTTGAAACCAGTGCGGGCGACGTAGTCGCGGTTGCCAACCTGCTTGCGGAGCTGGTCGGCAAAGCGGCTGGCGAAACCTTCAAGGCCGAACCCCTGTGTATTATCGACAGTTACAACAAGGGCATGCTGGTCTCGCGGACCGAGCAACGCTATTTCATAGTGCCGCCGATGCTCGCCCTGCACCGGGTCAAATTGCCGCGTACTCACCGTGGCCTCGCTCAACAGCGCAAATCAATTTAAGCCAATGGCTCTAATCGATGGGTTTGGAACGTAGTTTTTTCAGTGACCCGCGTTTCTTTTTGGAGTCGATGCGTTTTGCTTTTGCGGCACGACCAGGCCGGGTCGGAATGCGTTTGCGCGGCACCCGCGTTGCGCTCCTGATCAGGTCGGCGAGTCTTTCCAACGCCTCGTTGCGGTTTTTTTCCTGTGTGCGGTGATTCTGGGCCTTGATGACGATCACGCCATCAGCGGTGATGCGCTGATCGTTGGTCGCCAACAGGCGAATTTTTACTGCATCGGGCAAAGAGGACGCCTGGATATCGAAGCGCAGATGGATGGCGGAGGATACCTTGTTGACATTCTGCCCGCCCGCGCCTTGTGCGCGGATCGCACTGATTTCGATTTCGTCATCGCCGAGACTGAGTTGGTCGTTGATCTTCAACATACGGCATTGTAGGCAGATCGCAAGCGCTTTTCAGCACTTGCGATCAGATTTCCGGGCTCAGTCCTTGAGGCGGTTGAGTCCCATGACCCTGAAGGCCAGTTTTTGGAACAGGGACTCGGTGGAACCGCGTTTGATGTTGAAAATGAAATACCTCTCGAACGCGATCTTTAACCAGTGCGCCCATTTTCCCTTCTTTGCCCAGGTGATAATGCGCGGCGGAACCTGTCCTGGATCAATTTGTATTGATGCGGGTGGCCCGCCTATCCTCGCGGTATCGAATCAAGCCACTTGCCACCGATGACATAACGATACGCTTTTTGCAGATTATGCCCGGCAGCCTCGCTCATGGCCCGCCCAAGACCAAATTCGTAAGCCCTGATCGTGAGCAGGTAAGCGCGCGGGGGTTCGCGTTGATGGATCTGTTGATACACGGCCATGACCGCCGCCGGACTCATCGCATGGGTGGTGAAACTGTCGTCCCTTTCGGCCTGCAGGCGATGCAGTTCGAAGGGCTCACGGCAGGCCATGCCGGCATCGATAAACAGTACGCAACGGCGGTTTTCCAAATCGACAGCGTGTTCGATCTGCAGCTGGAAATCGGTGAGTAAGTCGACGTCGGCCAGTTGGCCGGTTTCGCGTTTGCAGGCTTCCAGCAGGTCGAACATGGCCGGTCCCAGGGCGTCGTCACCGCGCGAGGGATTGCCATAGGTGAAGATCAGTAAGGGTGCAGGTGATGTTCGCGTGTCCATAACGTTTTTCAGCGTATCCTGCTGATCTGGCCGGTCACACGTTTCTCAAGCCGGTCGATCAGTTCGCCGTTTTCATCCTGCAGACTCAGCTCGATGGGCATTTTACCGATCGCATGGGTTGCGCAGGACAGGCACGGGTCATAGGCGCGTATCGCGACTTCCACCTGGTTGAGCAAGGCCTCGCTCAGACGGTGGCCATCGAGGTACTGGTTGGCGACCCTGCGGATGGATTCGTTCATCGCCTGGTTGTTATTGGTGGTCGATACGATCAGGCTGGCCTTGTGCACGATGCCCTGTTCATCAATTTCATAGTGGTGGAACAGGGTGCCGCGGGGCGCCTCGATGACACCGGTGCCGCAGCACTCCAACTCGCCCTTGGTGCGCAGGTTCTTGCCGCCGAGGTCTTTGTCGTCTAACAGAATGGCGATGGCTTCGGTGCAGTGCAGCAGTTCGATCAGGCGGGCCCAGTGATAGGCCATCGTGGCCTGTATCGGCAGGCCGTTGCCAAGTGCCTTGAACTCCTGGCGTTCGGCTTCCGCCAACGGCGTGGAAAAGAAATCACAGTTGTTAACCCGTGCCAGCGGGCCCACCCGATACCAGCCCTCGTCTTCGCCGAGCGAGGTGATGAACGGGAATTTCATGTAACTCCAGTCCTTGACGCTTTCGTGGATATACGCCTCGTAATTCCGGTAGTCGACGTGGTCAAAAATGGTGTTGCCGTCCTGATCCTTGGCGCGCAAACCGCCATGGTATATCTCGAAGCCTCCATCAGCCCGCACCAGGCTCATCATATTGCTTTCGATACCGGCGAAGGCCATGTGGTAATCGTAGTGTTCGAAAAAGATCTTCTTGATGAGATCAACGGCGCCCCGGGCCCACATTGTTACCTGTGCGATATCACCCTTCAGGTAGTTGATTTCATCCTTGCTCAGGGACTTGTTGATGCCGCCCGGTATGGCGCCGGTGCCGTGTATGCGTTTACCGGCGGTCACGCGGATGATTTCCTGTCCGTATTTACGCAGCAGGACGCCCTGTTTCGCGATCTCGGGGCTGTCCTCGATGACCCCGGCGATGTTGCGGTGGTGCACTTCGTCATCGAAACCGAACAGCAGGTCCGGTGAACACAGGTGGAAGAAGTGCAGGGCGTGCGATTGCAGAGTCTGGCCAAAATGCATCAGGCGACGGATTTTCTCGGCGGTTGGTGTCAGTTGACTCGCGCCGACGATCATGTCGGTCGCTTTTGCCGCGGCCAGGTGGTGGCTGACCGGGCAGATACCGCACAGACGCTGCACCAGTACCGGTAACTCCCAGTAGGGCCTGCCCTGTATGAATTTTTCAAAGCCGCGGAATTCCGTGATGTGCAGACGCGCCTGCACGATGTTGCGGTTTTTGCCCTGCAATAGCGTAACCTTGCCATGTCCCTCGACCCGCGTCAGGGGTTCGATGACGATACGCGTCGTATCGCGGGGCTTGTCTGCTGTTTCCAATGCTGATGACATCACGGTTTCTCTTTGGCGCTAGTCGTAGCGGATCATGGCGTAGGGGAAGTCGATGGCGTTGCCGGCGATCACGTCGGTGAGGAATTTCCACAGGATATCGGCGCCGGGCGGGCAACCGGGCAGGCAGTAATCAACCCGCACCACCTCGTGGATCGGGTGAACCTTGTCGAGCAATAAGGGTATTTCCACATCATTCGGAACGTGCGGATTTTCCACGCCGATGCCGTGCACGTAGACTTCCTCCAGACAATCTTTCAGGTCAAACTGGTTGCGCATGGCTGGGATGCCGCCGTTGACCGCGCAGGCCCCGACGGCGACGAGAATCTCGCAATTGTTACGAAACTCGCGGAGAACTTCCACGTTGTCGACGTTGGCGACACCACCTTCGATCAGCCCGATATCGCATTTGCCGACAGTCTTGATATCGGTCAGTGGCGTGCGATCGAACTCGACCAGTTCGACCAGTTGCAGGATGCGTTCATCGATATCCAGCAGCGACATGTGACAGCCGAAACAACCGCACAGGGCGGCGGTGGCGACGATCAGCTTGTCCTTTTCCCTGGTGGTATGCACTTGCCGCTCACTCATTGGATTCACCATTGATAAAAGGCTTTTTCGCCTTCAGGTGTTTGGCGACATCACCCACCACGCTGATGGGCTGTTTATCGTACAAGCGCTCACCGATGGGGACTTCATAGCCAAGGTGCTTGGGCAGAATTGCACCCGTTGGACACACGGAGACAGCCTTGTCGGTGATCGCCAGTGCAGTGTCACCGGCCTTGCCGCTGGGTGAGTTGAAAATGATCCGGGTGCTGAGGCCGCGCCCGCTGATCGCGAATACGGATTTCCTGTCGACCTCGCGGCTGACACGCACGCAAAGCCCGCACAATATGCAGCGATTGAAATAGAAAACAATGTCCGGATGCGATGCGTCGATCAAGCGTTTCGGGAAGAAGTGTGTGAAATGCGGACTCAGCATACCGGTGTGATAGGCCACCGCCTGCAACTGGCAGGCGCCGCTTTTCTCACAGGCGGGGCAGGTGTGGTTGCCTTCGACAAACAGCATCTGCAACAGCATCCTGCGCTTATCGACAATGGCCTCGGAACTGTTGTCCACGTCCATGTTCTCGGTGACCGGCAGCGTGCAGGAGCACTGGTGCCTGCCGTTGGCGTCAACCACGCAGACCCGGCAACTGCCATGCGGTGGAAAATCCGGGTTGTGACACAGGTGCGGGATGTATTCGCCGGCCCTCAAGGCGGCATCCATGACCGTATCGCCGTCCTCGAAGGGTATCTCCTTGCCATCGAGCCTGA
>DATCZY010000188.1:0-3252 GCA_036525655.1 Lysobacterales bacterium
AGGCCGCATCCCTGTTACGATTTTCTGCAATCTCGGATTCATAACGATCGCCGATTGCCAGCAGTTTTTCTTTCGTCATGATGCCCTCTTCACGGGTTTCCATGTGATATTCGAGAATACCGGTTTCAACGATCGAATCGACCGGGCAGGACTCTTCACAAAAGCCGCAAAAAATGCATTTGAACAAATCGATATCGTAACGCGTCGTCCGGCGGGTGCCGTCTTCACGTTGTTCAGAATCAATGGTTATCGCCAGTGCCGGGCACACCGCCTCGCACAATTTACATGCAATGCAGCGTTCCTCTCCGTTCGGGTAGCGCCGCAAGGCGTGCAAACCACGAAAACGGACAGACTTCGGTGTTTTTTCTTCCGGGTAAATAACAGTAATGTTATGCCGAAACATATGGCGCATGGTGAGGCTCAGGCCTTTCAGCAATTCGAGCAACATCAAGCTTCTGAAATATTCGATGATTCTTTTCATGGTCAGCTACCCTTCACCACGATTCCAAGAACAGTCATCAAGGATGCAATCATCACCCAGACCAGCGTTATAGGAATTAGCGCTTTCCAACCCAGGCGCATGATCTGGTCGTATCGATAGCGGGGGAATGTCGCCCGGTACCACAAAAACATGAACATGAAGACAACGGTTTTGGCCAGGAACCAGAATATGCTGCCCTGGCCCAACAGGGTGTCACCCAACACCGGCATGTTCTCAAACGGTGACAGCCAGCCGCCGGCGAACAAAATCGCGGTCAGACCGGAAATCAGGATCATGTTGGCGTATTCGGCCAGGAAGAAAATAGCGAACGTCGAGCCCGAGTACTCAACATGGAAACCGGCGACAATTTCTGATTCGCCTTCGGCCTGGTCAAACGGTGCGCGGTTGGTTTCCGCCAGACCCGAAATCATGTAGATAATGAATAATGGAAACAGCGGAAACCAGTACCAGTCGAACAAGCCGCCTTGCTGCGCAATGACGATTTCACGCAGATTCAATGTCCCCGCCAGGATCAGCACACCCACCAGGGACAAGCCCATGGCAATTTCATAGGATACCGCCTGGGCCGCGGCACGCATCGCACCAAGGAAAGAATATTTGGAGTTGGATGCCCAACCGGCAATGATGATGCCGTAGACACCCAGCGAAGTCAGCGCCAGCACATAAATCAGCCCCGCATCGATATCCGCCAAAACCAGGAAATCGTTAAATGGTACGACCGCCCAGGCCGCCAAAGCAGGCGCCAGTGCAATGATGGGAGCCAAAAGAAACAGGAACCGGTTGGAGTTGGTCGGCAGAATAACCTCTTTCAGCAGCAGCTTGAACACATCCGCAAACGGTTGTATCAAACCCCATGGACCAACCCGGTTCGGCCCGATTCGAATCTGCATGGCGCCGATCACCTTGCGCTCGAAATACGTGTAAAACGCCACCACCGTAATGATGGGGAGCGTGATGAGCACGATCTTGACCAGGGTCCAGATCAGGTATTGGGACTGAATCCAGGTGTAAACTGTTGTGAGCATATCAAGCATCAGGCCGCCTCCACGCTAATGGGACCGAAACTGTCACCGAGTCCTGCACTGACAGCAGTCGCGCTTTTCACCCAAACAGCACCTGCCGGCAACTCGCTGCATATACGCACCGGAAGTGTGACGGACCCGCCGCCCTGGCTGACTTTGACCTGGTGGCCATCAGCAAAACCTTTGCGGCCTGCATCATCGGGGTTGAGGCCGACGAATGCATTTTCTGCGTGTACCGTCTGTTGCAGATAGGCGGACCGTCGACATAAGCCGTCAACAGCATACATAGCAACATCACCGACGCGATGGAACTCGCCGCCTTTTTCGGGCGAGGTCAGTTGCACCTCTGCCGTTGTCGCACCTGACTGGCTCAACGTAGCGAGCACCTCTTCGCGAACCGAAGCGATGTCCACCTGGGAAAAGCCATCCAGCTCGAGGCGGGCGCCCAGTTGGCGAAGAATTTTCCAGCCCGGTTTGGCCTGACCGGAAAGTTTGGCAGCCGCCTCGGTTACAAACGACTGCCCGTCTAGCGTATAAAACAAACCTTCAGATTCAGCCATTGGCGCCAGTGGCAAGATCACATGAGCAACCGCTTTAAGGCCCTCACTGGCAAACGCCGATACTGCGACCACGTTCTCAGCCGATGACAGCGCCGTTGTTGCCAGCGCCGGATTGGCCAAATCGAATTCAGGTTCAATGTCCCACAACAAGTAGCCCTTCCGGGGATTTTCCAGCATTGCACGGGCATTGAGACCCCGGCCTTCTTCTG
Organism: Lysobacterales bacterium; assembly: GCA_036525655.1. Lineage (GTDB taxonomy): Bacteria > Pseudomonadota > Gammaproteobacteria > Xanthomonadales > SZUA-36 > SZUA-36. The sequence goes on from DATCZY010000188.1 coordinate 2,294, forward strand.
CCGCAGCCGCGACCATCGCGGCGCCGGTGGAGTTACCGCCGTGTGCGAGCAGGTTGAGAGCCTTCCCGGTTGCCGTGGCAATCCAGGCTGATAATTGGCGTAACCAGGCGGCTTGACCATGCGCCATGGCAGCCTGTCCGAGAATCAGCATTCCGGGACCTTCGGCATTGAGCTTTTCAGCAATGGCCGTGTGTGCGGCACCCGCCTGTTGACCCGACACTGCCGCCTGCAGGAATTCGGGGATCGACTTACCGGTCGCCCCGGCAACCGCCAGCGCAAGCTTTGCCAACTCCGCAACCATGTGCTGCGGTGCGGTAATCAATTTATCCGCCAGTTCAAAATGGAAATTCCAGTCGACCGGATTCAATGCGGCCACCTTTGCGCCATTACGCCACGCTTTGCGAACGCGTTGACCCAGGATGGGCGCCTCCTGACGGATATTACAGCCGACCAGCAAAATCGTGCCGGCCGCATCAATATCGGACATTGGCGCATGGAAAGACGCTGCCTGGCCAAGCGCCGGGTCGTCACTGAAATCCTGTTCCCTGACGCGATGATCGATGTTCGTGCAATCGAGCCCGTGCGCCAGGCGCTGGGCGAGAAAATGCTCTTCCGTGGATGCACTTGCCGACATCAACACGCCAAGTTTGGCGCTGCCATGGGCAGTGACAGATCTGCGTAACGCCTTGGCGGCGACACGTATGCCTTCATCCCAGGAAACCGTTTGCCATTGATCATTAACCTTGACCATGGGCTCGAGAACCCTGTCTTCGGAGTCGAGCCCAAAATGGGAATAGCGATCACGGTCCGACAACCAGGTTTCGTTGGTCGATTCGTTATCCCTGGGCACCGCACGCAGGACTTTGCCGCGACGTGTGTGATACCAAAGATTGGAGCCCACCCCATCGTGCACTGCCAGTGACGGCCGCGCCATCAACTCCCAGGCGCGTGCCGAGAAG
>DATCZY010000189.1:0-4856 GCA_036525655.1 Lysobacterales bacterium
TTCGAAAACGCGACCATGAACCGGTAACAACGTGCATCAACCATAAGATGAGAACGGCAGTGGCCATAACCCGGAAAGAACCCGACGCAGACCTGAAAACAGCCCATGTGCGAGGTGTTGCGTCTTGACCGGACGCATGCCGATGGTTGGTGGGTGTCTGACCACCACAATGAGAAAAGCAACCAGGGAGACCCGTCAATGAGCGCGCCATCGAAGTACGACATTCTTTTCCAACCGGTTCAGATTGGACCCGTGACGGCGCCAAACCGCTTTTACCAGGTCCCCCATGCCAGCGGCATGACCGAGGCCAACCCCCGGGTACGGGCGGCTTTCCGGGGGATGAAAGCCGAAGGCGGCTGGGGTGTGGTGACCACCGGCGCAGTTTCCACACACCCCACGTCAGATGACAGCCCTTTGCCGTTCGGCCGGCTCTGGGATGACAACGACATCCGCTCCCACGCGATGATGACCGAGGCCGTCCACACGCACGGCGCGCTGGCGGCGATCGAGCTATGGCACGGCGGTGCATCGGTGATGAACCGTACTTCGAGGGTGGCGCCCTATTCCCCTTCCGGCATACCGTGGGCAGCCACGCACGTCGGTTTCATGGGTAACCAGCGTCCACGCATCATGGATGCGCAGGATATCCGTGATGTCATCAGGTGGCAGGTGGCGGCCGCGAAACGGGCGCGGCAGGCTGGCTTCGATATCGTTTATATCTATGCCGGCATGGGCTATCTCGGCTATGAATTTCTGATCGAGGAATACAACCACCGCACCGACGCCTACGGCGGTTCGGTTGCGAACCGCGTGCGTTTTGTGCGCGAGCTGATAGAGGCCACCAAGGACGCGGTCGGTGACACCTGCGGCGTCGCCCTGCGCATCAGCCTCGAGGAGTTGCGTGGCAAGCCCAGTGAACACTACGCGTCGGAGGCCCACGAGGTGGTGACCCTGCTGCGCGATTGCCCGGACCTGTGGGATGTAAAAATGGATTCCAGCCCGACCGATTGCGGCGCTTCGAGGTTTCGGCCGGAAGGCGCGCACGAGCCGGTGATCGAATTCGTCAAGAAGATAACCGATAAACCGGTGGTCGGGGTTGGCAGGTTTACCTCGCCGGACATGATGGTGTCGCAGTTGCGCAGGGGCATCCTGGATTTGATCGGCGGCGCGCGGGCGGGGATTGCCGACCCCTTCCTGCCGGAGAAGATTCGCAGCGGCCGGATCGACGAGATCCGCGAGTGCATCGGCTGCAATATCTGTATATCGAGCTGGCACGATGGCGTGCCGGTACGCTGCACGCAAAACGCCACGGCGGGCGAGGAATGGCGCCGCGGGTGGCACCCCGAAAAATTCAAGGCGGCCGGCAGCGATGACAGGGTGTTGATACTCGGCGCAGGCCCCGCGGGCCTCGAGGCGGCTCTGATCGCAGCGAGACGCGGCTACCAGGTGACGCTGGCGGATCGCCGCGAGGAATTTGGCGGCCGCTTGATCTTCGAAACGTCCATGCCCGGCCTGAACGCCTGGGGACGGGTGCGGGACTACCGTATGCAGGCTTTGCAGCAACTCGCCAACGTGGATATGTATCCCGGCAGCGAAATGACCGCGGACGACCTCCTCGCCATGGAGCATTCCAGGCTGGTGATCGCCACCGGCTCGCGCTGGACACGCTTCCTTTACTCCTCGCTGGAGATACCGGTGGGCCAACTGGATGGACCCTCGGTATTCACGCCGGACGACCTGGCCGCGGGCCGCCTGCCCGACGGGCCGGTGCTGGTTTACGATTTTGACAACTACTACATGGGTGGCCTGGTCGCCGAATACCTGGCCGACAAGGGTTTGAAGGTCAGCTATGCAACACCGGCAGGACACGCGTCCGCGTGGACCTTCATGACCAATGAGCAGCCTTATGTCCACCGCGCCCTGCATGAGCGCAATATCGATGTCGCCACGCAGATGCTGTTGAAGGACTTCGATGGCAACAGCGCCCGCCTCGAAAACATATTTACGGCGGCGGCTTCTACACGGGACGTCCGCTCGGTCGTCATCGTTGGCCACCGCCAGCCCTGCGACGAGGTCTACCACGAACTGCTGGCAAGAAAGGACGCATTCGCCGATGCCGGTATCAAGTCGGTCGAACGTATCGGTGACGCGCTGGCCCCCGGCGCGATCGTGCACGCCGTATATGCCGGCCATCAATATTCACAGCAGCTCGACAGTGACGGCGGACGCGGTTACTTAAGGGATATCCAGGTCGCCGACCACCCGCCCGGAGAGGTTTACAAGGGCTGGTAACCCGGCCGGCAGGTTTTACAGGTAAGCACCGATCCTGTCGGTGACATATTTGCGAATGTCCAGCGTGAGGTCTTCCATCGGTGCGCAAAAACCATGCTCGAACACACGCGACGACATACCCTGCTGCACGCGCTTGCAAATCTCCCAGTCCTGGCGGTTGACCAGGTCCCAGAAATCAGCGGCGTCGGCCGGGTTGAATTCCCCGCGTTGCATTTCAAACGGCTCGAACAGCAGGTGACAGGTGACCTGCGTGCGGTGCGGGCCATCGGCCTGCAGCATGAACGCCGCCACGTGGTCGGATGACAGGCTGAGAAAAAGGTTGGGATAGACCAGTTCGCCAAAGTGGAGGGTTCGTTCATCCTCATTCAGGCCCGGTATCGTCCGCCGGTTGGTGGTGCCGGTGGTGGTGAAGGTGATCGCGCCCGGCCGGTGCGGAACGCCTTTATCCCACTCGAGACCCGCGCCCCCGTTTTCGCGGAACGCCGGGACGATGCGGCACAGTTCCGGGTGAACCGGCCCGCAGTGATAACATTCGTTGTAGTTTTCACACACCACTTTCCAGTTGGCCTCGACCGTGTAATGCAGCGTTTTGCCAACCCGCAGGTCGCCGATGCGATAACGCTTGAAGCGCTCCGATACCGACGCCACGTGCTCAGCCAGAGGCTTTGCTTTCGCAGGTGTCATGTGGATAAAAACGAAACCGCCCCAGGTATCCGCGCCGACCGGGTGCAACTGTATATCCCCAGCATCAAAATCACAGTCTTCGGGGATATCCCGGGCCCGCACGAGCTGCCCGTCCAGATCGTAGATCCACGCGTGGTAGGGACAGGTGATGAACTTGCTGCTCACACCGCCCTTGAGCAGCGATCCGGGATCATCGATGCACAAGCGCGCGCCGCGGTGGCGGCACACGTTATAAAACGCCCGCAACTGGTTTTGGCCGTTTCGCAACAGGATGATGCTCTCACCCTGCACATCCAATACGCGGTGATCACCCGGGTTGGGAATATCCTCCTGCCTGCCGACACACAGCCATTCCTGGAAAAAAATATGTTCACGCTCCAGCGCAAAAACCTCCGGATCCAGATACCAGGATGAGGGCAGTGTGATTTCCATGGGTGTTTTGGGCATCTTGCTTGATCCAATCTTCAATTCAATTCACGGGTAAAACGCTTCACCTGGCGAAGGCACAGCTGATGATGACAAACGGTTAAGCTTCCGGCAACGAAAATTATCAGGGTGCACTCGGCCTGTTTATAAACTCGCAGCTAATCGCCGGAATATATCCGTGAGCACTTAAGACGTTCCGGTTTTCATCCCACTGTGATGAGCTCGAAGCGTGTTGCCGGCTTCATCAAGCCGTTTTGAGAGGGGTGGCCTCTCAAGAAAGAGGCCCACCTATAACCCGTGCGCAAAAGCAAAAAACGGCGGTTTACATTAGCTATCGTGGGAAATTCAAGCCTCATGGCGATAGCAGGTAACCGACAAATAGCTTTACCGCCCACCCCAATATGACTTTGCAAAACGGGGAGTTTCTATTCAAAATGAAATTCGAAGAGGGTACATCAAGAACCCAAACCCGATATGCCAAAAACCTTTCAGCTGAATGAATGGTAGATGTCGAGCAGGAGTTAATCGTGAAATTTGAAGTTTTTTCGGAAAGAGACGAACAAACTCTCGACGCTCTGATTTCCGGTGTTCGATCCTACAATTTTGAAAAGGCCGGACCTGGAACATCAAAGCCTCTTGCGGTAATTTGCCGTGATGAATGCGGGACGCTTATTGGCGGCATCGCCGGAAGAACGATCTACAGGCAATTCCTGATTGAAGTGCTCTGGATCGAGAAGGGCTCAAGAAGAACGGGGCTCGGGCGCAAACTCATGGAAATGGCAGAGATCGAAGCCAAAGAGCGTGGCTGCCTGGCCGCCCAGGTTGACACACTGTCATTCCAGGGGCCCGGGTTTTATAAAAAACTTGGTTTTGAAACTGTCGGAAAGGTAAGCGGAATTCCAGAGAGCCCCGAACGCCACTTCCTGCTTAAGAGGTATGATTAGCAAAGCGACGTATAAACGGTCCGTCAACGGGACACCAAAATGCTGCGCTTTTTGGTTCCCTCCGCCGCGCTCCGGCGCCCGTTACGTCTAACATTATGCGTTCAATACAAACCACAAGAATCAGTCATGGACTATCTAAAAATAAACAAAGCATCATGGAATAAAAGAACTGAAATTCATGTAGCCTCAAAGTTCTACGATGTCGAGGGGTTTTTAAAGGAAAAAATGCACTACAAAAAATAGAACTTGATGAACTTGGAGATGTATCCGGCAAAAGTTTGCTTCATCTGCAGTGTCATTTCGGCCTGGATACCCTGTCCTGGGCGAGGTTGGGAGCAAATGTCACAGGAGTTGACCTTTCCTCTACGGCAATAGAAAAGGCACAAGCCCTGTCTATACGAGCAGGTTTGAATGGCACCTTCATCTGCTCTGATCTTTATGGTTTCGGAGAGTCCTCCCAAGAGCAATACGATGTAGTCTTCACTTCATATGGTGCACTTTGCTGGTTAC
>DATCZY010000190.1:0-5112 GCA_036525655.1 Lysobacterales bacterium
CGGGTTCGTCTGCCAAAGCCCTTGCAACCATGGAGATTCACCTGCTGGCAACGGCTGAGGCCGAGGCCTACTCCTACGCCAACAAGGCCGACTGGGAGGCGCGGGTCAGTTACAACCTACTGCCTGCAGGTCAACTGCGGCGCAGGATCGAGTCACTGGCGCTGGACGCATGGCGAGCCCTGGGTTGTCGCGACGCCGGACGTATCGACGTGCGCCTGGATGAAAACGGGCTGCCGGGTTTCATCGAGGTCAACCCGCTGGCCGGCATTCACCCGGTGATCTCAGATCTGCCGATGATGGCGACCAAGATCGGCGTATCGTACCTGGAACTGATCGGGACCATCATGGATTCCGCATTGCAGCGCTGCGGTCTGACCGAACGTGCGCAATCGATGGCCGCCTAGCCGAACAGGGAAGCAACATCATGAATCAATCGCCGATGAACGTGCTGATGGTGCACGAGGCGATCGGGTCCGACGCGCGCGCCGATGAACTGGATACGCTCCTGCAGGTAGAACAGGTCTCGGCCGCGCTCCGGCAACTCGGTTGCCACGTTTCCACCCTGCAAGCCGGACTCGACCTGGCGGCGACGCTGATGTCCGTCAAAGCGCAACGGCCGGACTGTGTCTTCAACCTCGTTGAATCACTCGGCGGCGATGGCCGCATGGTGCACTTCATTCCCTCATTGCTGCGCATAGCCGGCGTGCCATTCACCGGTTCCGATGGCGACGCCATCTATCTAAGCTCGCAAAAGCAACTGGCCAAGAACTGGATGCGTTTAAACGGCATTCCGACCCCGGCCGGTTTTACCGGTAACGGATCGGGCGATGGTGCAGCGACCGATGATCGTAACGGTCGCTGGATCGTGAAATCACTCTGGGAACACGCGTCCTTTGGTCTGGACGACGGCTGCGTTGTGGATGGCTTGAAAGCGGCGCAGGCGCGCATCGCACAATGCGAGTCCCGTTATGGCGGAGAGTGGTTTGCCGAGCAGTTTATCGATGGCAGGGAATTCAACATTTCCGTGCTGGAACAGGACGGTAAGCCCGTGATCCTGCCGATCGCAGAAATCGGCTTTACCGGTTTCCCGCCCGGCAAGCCAAAAATAGTCGGCTACGCGGCCAAATGGGACGAACAGGCGCCTGAATACCTTGCAACACCGCGGACCTTCCCCACCCTGTCCGAGCATCTTTCCGAAGCGATGAAACTGGCGGTATACAAATGCTGGGAAAGCTTCGGCCTGAGCGGCTATGTACGGGTGGACTTTCGCGTCGACGCCTTTGGTAATCCTTGGGTGCTGGAGGTCAATGCCAACCCCTGCCTCGCACGCGATGCCGGTTTCGCCGCCGCGGCACAACAGGCGGGCATTGGCTATGAACCGCTTATTCAACGGGTTATAGAAGCTGGCCTAAGGACCGCTTCGCCTGTTTTTTCAACAGGTTAAATCATGTTCCGTATCCACAAGGTATTTGACGTCACCACGCCGACCAACCGCGCCATCCTGAGCCAGGCGCAGGCGATGTTGAGGGTGCAGTTCGACCAGCTCAGCGAGAGGGAGATCGCCAAGCTGCCGGCGCAACTCGCCAATCCGCTCAAATACCGCTTTCAGTCCATACTGCTGGTGGCCGAAGATGGCGACGGCACGGTGCGCGGATTCGCGATGCTGTTACACGCGCCCGATCTGAATTTTTGCTTCCTCGACTATATCTGTGCCGGCCGTGGTGAGACCGGCGGGGGCATCGGCGGGGCGCTATACGCGCGGGTCCGTGAAGAGGCGTGGCAACTCGGCGTTGTCGGTGTGTTCTTTGAATGTCTGCCGGACGACCCGGTGTTGTCACCCGACCCGGTCGTGCGCAAGCAAAATATCGCACGGCTGCGCTTCTACGAGCGCTTCGGCGCCCGGCCGATCGTCAACACCGCTTACGAAACGCCGGTGACCGAGGGCGCCACCAACCCGCCCTACCTGGTGTTCGACAACCTGGGCCAGGATGACAAACCGCTCGGGCGCGCACAAACCCAGAAAATCATACGGGCCATACTCGAGCGCAAGTACGCCAACCTGTGTCCGCCCGACTATATCGAAAAGGTCGTCCGTTCGGTCAAGGATCACCCGGTCCGGCTGCGCGAACCGCGCTACGTCAAGACCGCTAAACCGGTTGACGAACTCTGGCCGAAGCAAAGCCGGATCGCCCTGATCGTCAACGACGAGCATTCGATCCACCATGTCAACGACCGGGGGTATGTGGAAGCGCCGGTGCGGATTAAATCGATCACCCGGGAACTCGACCAGACACAGTTGTTTTTGAAGGTTGCACCGCGCAAATTTGGCATCGGGGTTATCGAGCAGGTGCACAAGCCGGAGTTCGTGCGCTTTTTGAGCAAGGCCTGCGCCAATGTGCCACCGGGAAAATCGGTCTATCCCTACGTGTTTCCGATACGCAACCGCGCGCGGCCGCCAAGGGAACTGCCGCTGCGTGCCGGCTACTACTGTATCGACACGTTTACACCGTTGAATTCGAACGCCTACAAGGCGGCGCGGGGCGCGGTTGACTGCGCGCTTACCGGCGTCGATTGCCTGCTCGAAGGCAGCCGCGCAGCTTATGCGCTGGTAAGGCCGCCGGGTCACCATGCGGAATACGAGGCGTTTGGCGGATTTTGCTATTTCAATTCAGCGGCCATCGCGGCCCACCAGCTGAGCAAACACGGCAAGGTCGCCCTGCTGGATATCGACTACCACCACGGTAATGGCGCGCAGGATATCTTCTACCGCCGCCGTGACGTGTTCACGCTCTCGATCCATGGGCACCCGCGTTATTCATACCCCTATTTCTCAGGCTTTGAAGACGAAAAGGGGGACGGGGAAGGCAAAGGCTACAACCTCAACTTCCCCCAACCCGAAAACATCGATGGAGAGCGTTATCGCAAGGTTCTCAAGGTTGCACTCGAGAAAATCAGAAAATTTCAGCCTCAGTTCCTCGTGCTCGCATTGGGACTTGATACGGCCAAGGGTGATCCCACCGGTTCGTTCCAGTTGATGGCGAAGGACTTCCGCGAAAACGGCCAGTTGATCGGACAACTCGGCATGCCGACACTGGTGGTGCAGGAAGGCGGCTATAAGACCCAGACGCTGGGTGTCAATGCCCGGCACTTTTTTACCGGTCTGTGGAAAACGCTGGGCATCAATCATAAGAACCATAAACACGAAGGGGGTAAAAGCTGATGTCATGGCGCAAGACACTGCAAGCGGGTGACGCATCCGCGGTGTATACACTGGTCCGGGAAACGGGCTTTTTTTCAGAAGAGGAACAGCAGGTCGCGCTTGAACTGGTTGAAGAAACCCTTGTGCGTGGCGCCGCCAGCGGTTACGAATTCGTGTTCGCGGATGAGCCGGGCGACAGCGGCAAACTACTCGCCTATGCGTGTTATGGGCCGGTGCCGGCCACCCAATCGAGCTATGACCTGTACTGGATTGCGGTGACACCATCGCAACAGGGTCAGGGCCTGGGCGGTCGCCTGCTCAAAGAAGTTGAACGCTGTGCGCTAGAATCCGGCGCCACGCAGATACACCTCGATACTTCCGGACGCCCGCAATACGCACCCACCCGTGCATTTTACCTGCGCCAGGGCTACCAGGTGGCGGCCACGCTTAGGGACTTCTTTGCACCGGGCGATGACAAGGTCATGTTCGTCAAATACCTGCAGGAGCGCTAGGCGGATCCGGCACACAAGCGCATGCCCGGGTTTGATCAGGCAGGTCTTGTCTACCGGGTTTTCAGCGGATACCGCATGGGTGTCAACAGTTTTGCTCCGTTGCCGGTCTGCATATGCATCTTCACGCTGAGGTAATTACAAAACATGCCCCGACATCCCCTATAATCATGCATGTGAAACACGCTATTTTATTGGAAAGACCGCTTTGAAGAGTCGCGCGAGATCAGCAAAAATCGGACTGGCCCTGGGCAGCGGCGCCTCGCGCGGCTGGTCGCATATCGGCATTATCAAGGCCCTGCTACGCGAAGGTATAGAACCCGACATCGTCTGCGGCACCTCGGTGGGCGCCATGATCGGCGCGTGTTACGTGGCGGGCAACCTCGCAAAACTCGAGAACTGGGTGCTTGATTCAACCCGGACGGATGTCTTCAAATTCTTTAATGTCAAACTTGGCCAGTCCGGCTTTGTGGACAGTGACAGGTTGCGCCGCTTCCTGCATGAGAATGTTGCAGGCAAGGACCTGCAGATTGAAAACCTGCCCAAACGTTACGCTGCCATATCGACCGACCTTGAAACCGGCCGGGAAATCTGGTCGCAGGAAGGTGACCTTGCGGAGGCGGTGCGGGCCTCGATGGCCCTGCCTGGTTTGTTTCCAGCGGTCCGCCATGGACACCGCTGGCTGGTCGACGGCGGCCTGGTCAACCCGGTTCCGGTCACGACCTGCCGGGCACTGGGCGCGGACATAGTCATTGCAGTCAACCTGAACTCGGACGTTATCGGCCGCCGCAGCCAGAAAAAGCCGGAACCCGAACCCGAGAAGAAAAAGGGCGTGCTGCAAAACCTGAAGAAAACCACGATTGAATACTCCACCGCACTATTTCCGGACAGCAGCAAGCAGGACGATGCGCCCGGTCTGTTCGCTGCGATCACCAACTCGATCAATATCGTGCAGGACCGGATCACCCGCAGCCGGTTGGCGGGAGACCCGGCCGAAGTGGTGATTGCGCCCCGGTTGGCGCACATCGGCATGCTGGAGTTTCACCGCGCGGCCGAAGCGATTGCAGAGGGTGAGCACTGCGTCCAGAGCGCGCTGGATGAAATAAGGAAGGCTGTCGGCAAGACTTAAAGCGGCTTCAATCCGTGTTGTTTGAAGCGGTTCAAACGGCCCGCTCTGCAACCCCTGCCGGGCGCCCTGCCCTAAACAGGATACGGTCCATCCTTGAATACCCGGTCGTGGTAACCCTTTGCACCCACCAGTTCCGAAACACGGCTTTTCGGGTAAGCGCCGGTTTTCAGGCACTCCAGGATATGGGCAAAATCGTATTTTGGTTGCCAACCCAGGTCTTTCCTGGCCGCTTCGTTCACGTAGACCCGGTCGATTTTATCGAACATCGCCCAACC
>DATCZY010000191.1:0-4216 GCA_036525655.1 Lysobacterales bacterium
CGTCAAAAGGCTGCGGGTATCGCTGTGGACAGCCTGGTCTGGTCAGAAACTGCCAATGTCGATGGCGAACAGGAATTTCGCTTTATGAAGGCGATACCCACCGGTGGTATCTGCCTGGCCTGCCATGGAGCAGCGCTTTCACCCGAAGTCAGTCGGGTGCTGGACAGTCTTTATCCGGCGGACCGGGCGACGGGCTATGATGAAGGTGATATTCGCGGCGCATTTGTGGCCACCCGCAAGCTTTCAAACTAGCTGACAGACCCGCTAAAAAGACAGAACAGACGCTGGCTGCGGTGGCGGGAATCCCGCCGGTGATGCGGGACCAGTAAGCTCCGCCGAACCATCAGAAACGGGCATGAATGGCGGTTTCGGCTATTTCCCTTTTTTAATCAAACCGACGAAAAATAACAATATGGCCGCGCCCAGGGTTGCGGTCACGATTGATCCGATCATGCCGCCTGTCCTGACACCCAGCAAGCCGAAAACGTAACCACCAATTATTGCACCCAGGATACCGACAACGATATTGCCGAGAAGGCCAAAGCCGCGGCCTTTCATCAGGGTTCCTGCCAGCCAGCCTGCGATGGCGCCGATAAACAAAACCGCAATCAGTCCGTATGATTCCATAACTTTACCCTTGCTGCTGCAATTAAAAAACTTAACTGACTCTAAACGCTGGAAAAACCAAGCTATTTCTTGCGCCAGACCCCGTTTTCATCACGGATGTAATTGCCCCTGAGCGTTTTTTCGATGGCTGTTTTTCCGCCGACTTTTTCGACCTCGGAAAGGCTGGTGCCCTGCTTGGCGGCGATTTCCTGGTAGCCGGCCTTGCGTTTGGCATTCACCTCGTTAACCAGTTGTCTTATATCCGCGGGTACATTCTGCGTTACCAGGCCGAGATAACCATCGGCCTGTTCACCGATCAGGCCATCGGCCTTGGGTTGCGTTAACGGACTCTCGTTGGCCGCAACCGAAAACGTCAACAGGCCGATAAACAGCGTTACAAAAAACTGTCTGATCCATTTGTTTGAGTTCATCATCATGTTTCCATTCCTTCCATTTATCCGGTAATACTCATTCTTTTGTCTGGTCCAATTCAGGATCCGGCATCAGAACAAGTCGTCTTCAAGCAACTCTTCGACCTGCTTTTCAACCTTGATCAGGATTTCGTGTTTGATATTGATGTTCATATTGATTTCAATCGGCTTGTCGGGCGCCTCGACCTTAACGGTCGGTGTGCAGGCCGCACCTAAAGATAATATAACTATCAGTACTGTTAATCGTTTCATTGCGCCACCACCGGTTTGTTTCCCATGAGGACATACACTAACACCTTGTTCTGAATTTTGCCTGAACAGAGGTCGGGTTTCTATCGACTTTTGATCTCCTTCAAGATGGACTCTTCAAAGCTCCCCGTCATGAACATGGCTTCGAATACCGCCGGGAGTAAACCGTTGATATTCAGATTGAACACAACCGCATGGCCGCCATACAGGTCCGGGTTCATCCCTTCGAGACGGATCGTCATCTGGTAAGCGCCGTCGGATTGATAATCGAAGGTTCCGGAGAGGTTCTTGTACTGAAAATTCTCCAACGCCTTCAGGCCGATATTGCTGCCTGCAAGGCCTTCTTTTACATAGGAAAGCTGGCCGGGGACAGTGGACTTGAAAGTTCCGTTTTTAACATGGATGCCGGTTCGATCGCTGCCGATGGGCAGTACGATGTCGAGGAACCCGGTGCCGCCCAGCCCATCAATGTCGGCGAAGGCCAGCAATTTCTCGAGGTTGATATGGTTGATCTTTACCGTGGCGTCAGCCATCCCCTGCTCCGAATACTGCAAGCTGCCGAGTTCGAGTTGACCATCAAATACATCCGCATATAAATTGCTGAGTTCAAAACGTTCGGTATCATAAATTTCAAGCTCCGACCTGACCTGTTTCACATCGATACCCCCCGCCAGTTCAAACGCATCGATGGCGACCGGGCCGCTTGCCCGCGCCGTTTTGTCATAGTCCACGTTAAAGGTGAAACTGGCATTGCGAGCCCTGCTTTTGTGCAACGATGCCACCATGTCGTGGCCGCGGATGAGCATTTTGGCGGTGATTTCGTCAGCAACGAGGATATTTCCCTGCAGATCGATATAGCCATCGGTCATTTTGATAGAGGCAGGCAACGTGACATGTGCCAGAGACAACAAATTTCTCAACTTTGCCAGCTTAATGGTCGCCGGCGCCAGTGTGATGTCCCAGCGCATGGTTTCGGTGTTGCCGGTAAACTCGACTGGAAATTCGGGGCCATTGGCAAATACCAGCCTGCCATCGCCTTTGACCGCGTTGTTTTCGAGCAGGGTGTATGTCATGTCCAGGTCGAAACCGGTCCAGTTTTGATCGTTGAGTTCGGTGGCGAAACCCTGTGTGCGCGTGCTCAGCTTCCCGATCAGGGTATCCAGGTCCAGATCCTGCCACGTCAAATCCATTCTTCTGGCGGAAACGGCGGGTTGTGCCATCGCGGCTTGCATCAATGTGCCGCTGCCTGTGCTCACCAGTTTGCCGTTCTTCGCAACCAGTTCTGCGGTGATGGATAGCGTATCTGCGGTTAACTGCAAATCTTCCGAAGTGTAGGTAACGGGTACGTTAAGCGCCCAGTCAAGCGAAACCAGGCCCTGCGTGGTGAGCGAATCCGCATTGTGTATGCCCGTCATCTCGATTTGCAGGCCGGTGGACTTCAGTGCGAAATGCTCTGAGCTGGAACTCAGATCAAAGTTGATATCACCGTTAAACCTTGCAGAGGTGGTGGCCCCGGTGGTGAATAAAACCGTGCTACCGGGGGCGATATCCACGACAACGACCCCTTCGGGCTGGGATGTGAACTGCAAACCCGGTACGGCCCTGATCAACAGTTCATCGACCCGGTCCGTGACACCACGGTATTCGATTTTTACCGGCGCTGTCAGATCCACGGCGATATTACCGTCTTCGCGGCTCGCCACCAGGCCCGTGTCGAGGTTCAGCGTGGCGCGGTCAGAAAGAAAGCGCAGATTCTCGCTGGTCAACGAAAGGTGCCTGATACTTTGCAGGTCCCGGCCCGCAAAATTCGCGTCCAGGTTGATTTTTCCGCTCAACTGGGAAATCGCGCGCCCGGTGCTGCGCGCAAGTACCGAATCAAGCCATTCGCGGTTTGCAAGATCGGTGTTGAGGGCGGCTTTTATGAGGGTCGCGGTTTCGCCCGCATTGTCTTCCTGGTCGAACTGTACGGCCAGCCAGGGTGCATCATCGCCGGATGGAAAACGGATGCCTGCATGGATTGAATTTGGATCCACATCGACTTCCAGCCAGCCTGTAAGACGGACAGAATCCTCAAAGCCCAACCGGCTCTCAAGGCGAAAGTGATCATCGGCAGCGGGTGTTAGTTTAAAGGCTTCCAGATCCAGCCTGATGGTTATGGGAGGTGGGCCGGTTGGAGACGGGTCGTCTTGAGCAAGGTGAAGAGCCAGGTCGATCCGGTTGATCGACAGTTGCGGTATTGGGTCGCTTAACCTTGTAGCCGGTAGTGACAGGTCATCCAACGTCAGGGGCTCGGCGGAATTGTCGCTGTCAGCGCGCAAAAAGATATCCAGTGAAAGCCGGTCAATATCCGTTTTGAAACCTTCGTATACGAGATACAGATCATCGGCGGCCACTTTCAAATCGACGCCGCCGAGTTCCCCCTCCATACGCAAAAAACTGATATTGATTCCCGAGGGACCCGGATACCCGCTCTTCAGTTCCTCCAGTCGCCAACCTGGCGGCAATTGACCGGCGACGACATACGGTAACCACAGTGGCGCGGCAGCATAAATACCTGCCAGCAAAAGACATAGGACCAGGCAGGACTTCAGCAGGAGTTTCATTGAGGTTATCGGCGTGCGCCCGGCTCGATAAAAGCTTTATTGGCGCACCGCTCCTTCCGGGGTGAAAAACATCGTGAAAGGTGTTCCATCGCCATTCTGTCCGTTGAGGGCGAGTTGTCCCGCGTGGAAGCTGAAGCGGGTCACCTGCGCCAGCATTTCAAGATACCGTGTCTCGAGGTCCATCAACGGCTCCGGACAGGCCATCCTGGTGCCCATGGCCGGACCGATGGAAATATCGCCGGGCTTTTCGCCTTCCTTGATGTCTGCGGAGTAGCGGTTACAAGCGCTTTTTCCGGTAATGCGCCCTGCGTCAAAGGTCAGCGTGAC
>DATCZY010000192.1:0-2811 GCA_036525655.1 Lysobacterales bacterium
GGTCAGGGCAGGGCAGACATTTCCGGCCGACGGCGTCGTAATCAATGGTTCAACCCAAGTAGACGAAGCCCTGTTGACCGGTGAATCCCGACCCGTGGAAAAGCATCCGGGTGACGCGGTTATAGCTGGCAGCATCAACCGCGCACAAACGGTGGAAGTCGAAGTATGCAAAGACCCTGGTGACTTTACCGTGTCGATGATGGGACGCATGTTGCTGAAATCACAGACGCACAGAAGCCGTTATACACGTCTCTCTGAGCGTTACGCCGGTTGGTTCGTTGCCGTTGTGCTGACCGTTGCGGGCCTCACTGCTGTTTGGTGGCTGTATCATGATTTAACCATGTTGTTTCCGGCAACCCTCGCAGTGTTGGTCATCAGTTGCCCTTGTGCATTGTCTTTGGCCACACCTGCCGCCATTGCATCATCGAGCCGGGCATTGCTCGAACATGGTGTGCTTTTGACGCGAAGTGCCGCGCTCGAAGCTCTGGGCGGTATCGACACGGTTGTTTTTGACAAGACGGGTACATTGACGAGTGGTTCCCCTTCTGTTGTCAACACCGTGATTAATCCAAATCGCGAAGGCTACGACCCCGAAGTCGCTTTGCGTATCGCGGCACTGTTGGAAATTGACTCTTCGCATCCGGTCGCGAAGGCTTTTGACAACATCCGTGTCAACCGCGATTCAGTGGTAAACATTGTTAATCACGAAAATGGCGTAGAGGGCACTGTGGATGGTACGAAATACAGACTGGGCAACGCGGCATTTACCCGTGTTAACGTCATCGACCTGACTGGCGGACACGGCAGATTGTGGCTCTCGGATAAGAACGGTTGGATCGCGCGTTTTGACCTCGATGACGGTTTACGCGACTCTGCCACTGAAACCCTGGCGGCGTTGCGAAGCAGGGGGCTTGATTTAATCATTCTTTCCGGCGATCACCCGCATGCTGTCGCTTCAGTAGCGGAACGCACCGGTATCAAAAAATGGTATGCCGAACAGACACCTAAGATGAAAATGGATTTTCTGGAATCCTTGCAGGCCGACGGTAAAACCGTGTTGATGGTGGGTGATGGCATCAATGATGCCCCCGTGCTTTCCGTGGCAAATATTTCAATGACCGTCTCCGGCGCAAGCGAATTGGCCAACAGTACGGCTGACTTTATTATGACAGGTATGTCATTGAATAATATAGAATATACCTTAGATGTTGGCGATAGAACACGGTCGGTGATAAGACAGAACCTTTCGTGGGCGCTCGCTTACAACCTTTTAGCGGTTCCATTTGCTGCCGCTGGCTTGATCGTGCCGTGGATGGCGGCACTGGGTATGTCGCTCAGTTCATTGCTCGTGGTGCTCAATTCCGGTCGCCTGGCTAAAAGAAAGTCGCTGGTTATGATCCCCGGCAAAGTGGAGCCCGTAACGCAATGAGCATGTTGTACATACTGATCCCGTTGGCAGTAGTGTTGCTTGCCATAGCAGTAATTGCGCTTTTGTGGGCGATTAAGAACGGTCAGTTTGACGATCTCGAAACACATGGGTGGAGTGTTGTTCTCGATGACGACCAAAAACCGCCAGCGCTTGCCGATAGCGAGAGTTCAGTTGAAGAGGAAACAGAAAATCAATGACAACCATGATTGATTTCTCGGCCTTGTTCACGGCGTTTTTCGTGGGTTTGTTGGGTAGTGGACACTGCTTCGGCATGTGTGGCGGCATCGCTGCAGGATTGGGCAGCTTGCCCGTATCCGGCAAACAAGGCGCACAAACCAGGCCAAGCGCAACTTCAGCGGTTTTATTCAACCTCGGAAGGATCCTGAGTTACGCCATATTGGGGATGGTTTCAGCCTGGATACTCGCGGGTATCGGCCACGCCTTGAATGTACCCAAATGGAGCATGTTGTTGCGTCTCCTCACCGCGCTGATGATTTTCCTTATCGGTGTTCAGTTTCTTTTCAATTGGCAGACGCTGGCGGGCATAGAGCGCCTGGGTGGAAAAGTCTGGAAATTGATATTGCCGGTTGCCGTTCGTGCAGGCAGCCTCCCTGGTGGTAGTGGTCGACTCCTGTTGGGGCTTTGCTGGGGTCTATTGCCATGCGGATTGGTTTACAGCGTTCTCCTGACCGCATCCGCCGCCGGTTCGGCAGTTTCAGGCGCTGCGGTAATGTTGGCCTTCGGGGCAGGCACATTGCCATCGATGCTTGGAATGAGCCTGGCGGCACCCGCGCTGGCATCCATGCTGAGTGACAGGTGGACCAGGAAATTGATGGGTGCGGCCCTGATCCTGCTCGCCGTACTGAGCGTTACGCTGATGGTGGTGCGTATGCAGTCTCAGGGCGCGCATCAACACGGCTCAGTTCAAAGCACAACACAGCAAACATTGGTATCGCGGGGAAGTGTGCTTTCCTGAGCCGTGCGTTTACCGTAAGCAATAACATTCACGCTTTTTCCCCGTGCAGAGCAGGACCACTCAGCTTCGACCTCTGATATATTTAATTGCGTATAATGTATATTATGTTAAATAGAATGTGTACAAAGGTTCATTATCGAACACGGGGAATTACTGAGGCGGTGATCCTGCCCTCGTTGGGTAAAGCTCGAATTATCCCGCCCTTCATGGTTCAGTCGCAAAAGCGCAACTACTATTACAGCCGGCAGCACGACCGCCGATAGCAATAAAACGCATAGGATTCTCATTGAGTTGTTTGTTTGGGATAGTTGAAATAAATACCTCATGTATAATATTAAACAACTATATATCCATGGTATATAGAATATATATAAAAATTAATTTAGGTTTTAAGCACTTCTCAATA
>DATCZY010000193.1:0-5891 GCA_036525655.1 Lysobacterales bacterium
TCCGAGCTTGGCAATTGCAGACCGCCATGGCCGTTCTCTGCAGTTTCGGGCACATTCAGCGGAAAGCCATTCACGGTCGCTGTCAAAATCCCGGCGTCCGCTGCAAATAGAAGATTGATATATTCACCCCTGCCGGCGCTCTGCAGATGCATACGAATTTCACGCATCCCTCCATTCGTTTGGTCACCTTCAATCTTCAAAGTGGCCGCCTTGAATTGCGGCGGGGCGCTTTCCTTGATGCGTACTTCCCGGTCATAGCCGGGCATGATCCGGCTCATATTTGCGGCACTGGCGGAATCACCCATGAACTTGCCGATCCACGTGCCGACCCTTGCATCGGGACTGACCCAGAAGCCCTGCTGCTGATCTACATCGATGGCGTAGAAGAGTTCCTCCGCACGCGGATGACGCGCATCAAAGCCCCTGCCAAATACCACCACCAAGGTCAGCAGGATCCCGGCTGCCAGCAATAACAACGCGGCTTTCCCTTCCGCCACCAGGCCAATGCTCCGAAGCAACGGCCAGATCAGCAACAGTGACAGGCAGCAGATGACCATGAGCACCTGCGGCTGGGCCAGCCCCAGGGCGAGATAGGCCACGATATATACCGGCGGCAGCAACAACAATGGTAGTAAACCGGCTGCCAGAACCACCGTGAACCGTACCCCGCTGCCGGTCGCGGACAGGCGGCGAAACATGAAGATGCCAAGCAATACCGATGCCAGCGGCCAGGCAAACAGGTAAGAGGCATTGACTGCAAAATAGAGCGCGAGGGCCGCCAGAAGCCACCATAACGATAGCGCAGCGGTCCACAAATCCGTTTTGCCCTCACGTGCCCGAAGCATCCACATGAGCGGTAGCAGGAGCAATGGCGGTGCAAAAGCGAGCGCTGAGCTGCGCCCCGCCAGCGGGACCAACAGGAGCAGCACAAGCACCGGCACGAAAATATCCAGCTTGCTCAAACCCCGCCCGAGGCGATAACCGAACCACAGGGTTATCCCCAGGGTGGTGGTAAAGAAGGCCAACAAGGGCCACTCCCCCAGCGATGTAATGCGGAGCATCCCGGCATCTGCTTTTTGCAGGTAAGCGAGCAGGCTATCGAACAGGGAATAGACCATCAAAAAAATGACGAGCATACACAGCAAGCCACGGCCGACAGAACCCGCATCGATCGTTCCCGCGCGCCAGGCGGCAGCAAAAAGCCACACTCCCAACACCAATACTGAAATCCCGATAAAAAAGGCCAGACCCTGGCTGTAACTAACAAGGGTTCCCTGCCACAGATTAAAGTAGGTCCGGTCGCCTTCGGCGGACTGCCAGTTTTCAAGGTTGGCGAAATAGCGAGTGGTTTCGAGAACGTAATTGGCCTGGTGCGCCAGGGTGTTTTTATCCAGGTTTTGCACCGTATCTGTCATCGCATGGTAGTCGATCAAGCCGGCGGAAAAAGCAAAGTTCAAACCGGGTATGCCCTCGCCTTTCGAGATGCTCATGTCGGTGTCATTCGGCATCCGCCGGTAAATTTCGTATGACAGGGAACTCGCCAGCAAGTCCGGTGCCGATGCGATCAGACGGTCAACCAGCCAGGCATTGCCGTTACTGGTTTCAAACATGAACGATGCCCCGTAACTGCCACGTGCCTCGAAATTAAGCACCAGACCGACATTCCGGGCAGCCGGATGTTGCCTGAAAAACCCCTGGGCTCCCAGCAGACCCATTTCCTCACCGTCGGTGATCAGGAAAACCACGTCATGAGCGGGCGTCGGAGCGGACACCAGGATACGGGCAACCTCCATGATCGCGGCCGTACCCGAGGCATCATCGCCGGCACCGGGCCCGGACGGCCGCGAGTCATAATGGCTCATCACCACGAGATCCGCTGCGCTTTCAGCATGGCCCGATGACCGGCCGGGCAAACGGGCAATGATATTCTCGACCTGGCCGATGATGGTCTTTTGTGCCGGCCGGGTCGGATGCCGGTAGATCACCATCGTCTTTTGCACCTCGGTCTTCAGACCAAGTAACTCGAAGTGGGCGATGATGTAGTCCCTGACCTGACGATTGGCTGTGCTGCCAATGGGATGGGGTTTCTCGGCGATGACCGCAACATGCCGGGTCAGCGCCGCCATATCCAGATCCGAACCGCTACGGGCCTCCGGCGCAAGGGTCTGGCGGTAAGCAAAGGCCAGCATGAGCGACAAAAACACTGTGCTGATGAGAGATTTTCGCCAATGCGTCATCGCTTTTTCCCGAGGCTTGTCTGCAGGTGCATGTTACGCCGCTAACACATTGGTTGGAATGTTTATCCATGCGCTGCGCCCCCCGGGCAACTGCAATGGAACACAAGATCTAAAACGGCAGCTCCGTAGTGTATTTAACCCTGCGCAATGCAAAGCTCGAACTGGCGGAACGAACACTGGGGTGATGCAGGATTTTTGTATTAAGAAACTGGTTATACGACTCCATGTCCCGCGAAATGATCTGCAGGACATAGTCCCGCTCACCCGAGACGGAAAAACAAATCATCACCTCCGGCAATCCCTCGACATGGGTTTCAAATGCCTTCCTGATTTTGTCCGAATGCTCGACCATGCTCACGGACAATAAAACGTGAATCTGCAAGCCCAGGGCCTTCGGGTTGAGTAATGCCACCCTGCCCTCTATCACGCCGGCGTCTTCCAGTTCTCGGACGCGGCGCCACACGGATGTACGGGACAAGCCGGAGCACTCCGCCAGGTCGATCTGGCTGAGGTTGGCATTCTTTTGTAAAGCCGCAAGCAGTTTACGGTCGGAGGCGGAGATTTTCATCTTATTACATTTATTCCATATTAGATAACTAAGATAAACTATTGTTTCAAATTACTGTTATTCGTGTCAATTCAGAAACACATTATTCCATGCAAATGGGGATAATGATCAGCAAGTATTGTTCCATTAACCATCCACAGGCAAAACGCCAGGTGAAACCATGACCATGCACACCAGCCATCGCCCCAGTTGGGCCGAACCCTACAAGATCAAATCAGTTGAACTCATCCGCATGACCACCAGGGAAGAGCGCGAACAGGCGATCCGCGAGGCGGGTTACAACACCTTCCTGATCCGCAGCCGTGATGTCTATATCGACCTGTTGACCGATTCCGGCACCTCTGCGATGAGCGACCGGCAGTGGGCCGGGCTGATGATGGGTGATGAAGCCTACTCCGGCAGTGAAAACTTCTATCACCTGCAGGATGCCGTCAGGGAGTATTACGGTTACAAATACCTCGTGCCCACCCATCAGGGCCGCGGCGCAGAAAACCTGCTCTCGCAGATTCTGATCAAAAAGGGTGACTTCGTCCCCGGCAACATGTATTTCACCACCACCCGCCTCCACCAGGAACTGGCGGGCGGCACCTTCGTCGATGTGATTGTCGATGAAGCGCACGATCCGGAAAGCCGGCATCCGTTCAAGGGCAATGTCGACCTCGACAAACTCGACCGCCTGGTGCAGGAAGTCGGCGCCGAGCGTATTCCCTACATCAGCCTGGAAGGCAATGTGAACATGGCCGGCGGCCAGCCTTTCTCCATGGGCAACCTGCGTGAGTTGAACGACTACTGCCGCAAGCACGGGATTCCGATCATGCTGGACGCCACCCGCACGATCGAAAACGCCTGGTTTATCAAGGAACGCGAAGCGGGTTACGCCGACAAAACAGTGCGCGCTATCCTGCGCGAAATCTGCGACCTGACCGATGGTTGCACGATGTCCGCCAAGAAGGACCTGCTGGTCAACATCGGCGGATTTTTCGCCTGCAACGACGAATCGATTTTTCGCAGAGCGCAAAACCTGGTGGTCGTCTATGAAGGCCTGCACACCTATGGCGGACTCGCCGGGCGCGACATGGAAGCGATGGCGATCGGCCTCGGGGAAGCGGTCATGGAAGAACACCAGGCCGCGCGTATCGGCCAGGTGCGTTACCTCGGCGACCTGCTGCGCCAGGCCGGCGTGCCAATCGTCAACCCGATCGGTTCGCACGCGATCTTCCTCGACGCGCGCAAGTTTCTCCCGCACGTGGACCAGGATGACTATCCGGCCCAGGCGCTTGCCGCTGAGCTATACTTGGAAGCAGGCATTCGCTCGATGGAACGTGGTAATGTATCCGCCGGTCGTGACCCGGTCACCGGCAAGAACCGCCGCCCTGCGCTCGAGCTGGTCAGGCTGACCCTGCCACGCCGCGTTTATACCCAGGCTCACATGGACGTCGTGGCGGAATCCGTCGCCCGCCTGTATGAAAGGCGCGAAAGCATCAAGGGGCTGAAGATGGTTTATGAACCCGAATACCTGCGCTTCTTCCAGGCGCGCTTCGAACCACTGGCCTGAAAGCCCGATACTGAATCGATGGAGAGTGATTGATGACAGATCTTTTTGAAAACCCGATGGGCCTGGACGGCTTTGAATTTGTCGAATTCGCATCCCCCACCCCGGGTGTGCTTGAACCCGTGTTCGACAAACTGGGTTTTACCGCCGTCGCCGAGCACCGTTCCAAGAAGGTGCGCCTGTATCGCCAGGGCGAGATCAATTTCATTCTCAACGAAGAACCGAACAGCCATGCAGCCTACTTCGCGGAAGAACACGGTCCGTGCGTCTGCGGCATGGCCTTCCGCGTAAAAGACGCCCACGCCGCCTACTACCGGGCACTCAAGCTGGGCGCCCAGCCCATCGACATCCCCACCGGCCCAATGGAGTTGCGCCTGCCCGCGATCAAGGGTATCGGCGGTGCGCCGTTGTACCTGATCGACCGCTATGATCAGGATCAGAGTTTTTACGATATCGATTTTGTTTTTTACGAGGGCGTCGAGCGCAACCCCAAGGGCTGCGGTTTTAAATTGATCGACCACATGACCCATAACGTTTACCGCGGGCGCATGGAATTCTGGGCAAACTTCTACAAACGCATCTTCAATTTCCGTGAAATCCGTTATTTCGATATCAAGGGCGAATACACCGGACTTTTGTCCAAGGCGATGACTGCACCCGATGGTAAGATCCGTATCCCGCTTAACGAGGAAGCGTCCCAGGGCGTAGGCCAGATCGAGGAATTCCTGATGGCCTACAACGGCGAAGGCATCCAGCACATCGCATTGATCTGTGACGACCTGATTGCGTGCTGGGATGCACTCAAGGCCCGCGGCTTGCCGTTCATGACACCACCGCCGGCAACCTACTACGAAATGCTGGATGAACGCCTGCCAGGCCACGGCGAACCGGTCGGCGAACTCCAGGCGCGTGGAATCCTGCTCGATGGTTCGACAGCGGATGATGATCCGCGCCTGCTGTTGCAAATCTTCTCGGAAACCATGGTCGGTCCGGTTTTTTTCGAATTCATTCAGCGCAAGAGGGACGAAGGCTTTGGCGAGGGCAACTTCACGGCCTTGTTCGAATCCATGGAGCGTGACCAGTTACGCCGCGGCGTGATCAGCACGGCAGACAAGCTTTGATCACAACGGCTAAAATGCCCGGGAACAGCTTATGAATATCAGAAAAATACATCACGTGGCCTACCGCTGCAAAGACGCGAAAGAAACGGTCGCCTTCTACAAAGAGGCGCTTAACATGGAGCTGGTGCTCGCCATCGCCGAAGACCAGGTCCCGAGCACCAAGGCTCCCGACCCCTACATCCATATTTTCCTCGACGCCGGGCAAGGCAACGTACTGGCCTTTTTCGAAATACCCAACTCGCCACCGATGGGCCGGGATGAAAACACGCCCGCCTGGGTGCAACATATCGCCTTTGAAATCGGTGATATGGACGAATTGCTGGCCGCCAAAGAAAAACTTGAGGCCCTGGGTTTGCAGGTGATCGGCCCAACCGATCATTACCTGTTCAAATCCATCTACTTCTTCGATCCCA
>DATCZY010000194.1:0-2942 GCA_036525655.1 Lysobacterales bacterium
TTCATCAGTGGCTGGATCCTGATGGCCGAACAACCCGTGCGGGTGGGTGACTTCATCGAGGTAGACACACACATCGGTACCGTTGAGCGTATCGGCAATCGCTCGACCCGTATCCGGCGTACTGATGGGGTCCATTTGCTGGTGCCCAATAGCCAGATGCTGGAGCGCGTGGTCATCAACTGGACACTGATCGACAACAATATTCGGACCTCCATACGCATTGGTGTTGCCTATGGCTCAGAGCCTCACCGGGTGGCCGAGCTTCTTGAACAGGCGGTTCGCTCCCAAAAAGATGTATTGGAAGACCCGGCGCCGCGCATTATCTTCGAGGATTTTGGCGATAATGCCCTGATATTTGACGCGATATTCTGGAGCACGGTCGGAGGAGAGCGTGAACTTCGGCAGATACGCAGTGAAATCAGGTTCAAGGTGTCCGAACTATTTGACGCTGCAAATATCATCATCGCATTCCCGCAACGAGACGTGCATATCGACGGCCTCGGTCCGCTACAGATAGAGTTGGTTGAAAAGGAAAAGGCGGCTGTAAAAGGGCGGGAGTAAACCGGCTTTTGGTATAAACAACGTCGCCGGGCTGGTTGCGCCGCGAGTCCGCTATTTGATCCGATACCCGGCATGACAGGCGATACAGGCGGATGTGATATCCGGCAGCGCCTTGTAGGCCGCCAATGCATCGCCCTCCTGGGCTTTCAACGCGAAACGGCTAGCCGCTTTGTGCATCATGTTGCCGGCTTCCTGCATGCCTTCGGGCATGAATTTGGACATGTGGCTGGCCCCATGGGATTCCAGCGCACTCATGCCCAACCGGTACTCGGCAATGTCCGCCGCCTTATCCATTTCACCATTACCGAGGTAAACAAGAATTTCGTTAATCGCGATCAAGTGGTCACGCATATTGGCCAACATGTGCTGTTGCATCATTGCGGGGAGTTCTACCGGTACCCGCGTGTCATCTGACGCGATCGAATTGCCCGGCAGGACTGAAGCAAGCGCGGCTATTAAAAGACAGTGAATTGTGTTCATGCAGTGACCTCCATGACGTTGATGATCGGAGATTGGGTCAGGGTTAAGCCCAGGCTGTCCACGCCATGGCGAGGCTGCCGATATACAGCAGCAGCGACACGCTTGCCCCAACCAAAGGCGTAATGAACCAGTAGAGCTTCGCCAGCAGTGCGAAGCCCGCAAGCATGGCGAACCCCGCGCATTGAAGAAAGACCGAGTGAAACAACAGTTCGCCGTGGGCAACCGCCAGGTAAGCGTAGATCAGGCCGAAAAGCATGGCGCCCATGGAGTGACTGGCATTGAAGCCGATCCACATGCGCCAGTAGTTGGTCTGTGTTGTGATCACGGGGGCAACCGCGTTCATGGCCTGTTTCACCGCAGCGTCCCGGGGAAGAAGCTTGGGTCCGTGGAATGTCAGTATGATGTGCACAAGGCCCAGCAGGCCGATGATCGTCGCACTGATGGTCATGAGAAATTGCGCGCTTGTCATGAAGTGATCCTGTCGTTAAACGTCCGAATAAAATTGCAACGGCCACACCGGCGTCGGTGTTGACGGCTGGCTCTGTTAAGCCATTTAACTGTTACGCCAACTGGTAGTCAAACTCGTAGAAATGCTGGCTGTCTTCGATGTTTATTTTCATAACGCCAGCCAAACCGGAAAGTCCTCCCGAGCCTGAATCGGGAACGACTTCAAGCACGAGCCGACCCTGTCCTTTGTCCATTATCCCGAAGTGCTGCAAAACGAAGCTGCCTTCCCTGCCCGAAAGGGTGCCGGTGACCTGCTCCATGGCAACGTAACCGGCCGAACCCTTGACCGTCGTCATCGCGCTTAACATCTCGCCTTTACTGCTTGCCTCGAGTTCACCAAGGAATGTTTTATCGATAGACATTCTCCCAAAGTTGACCCCGTCTTTGCCTTCGAGGCTGGAATCAAGGGGGCTGAGCCTGACATCAAATTTTCCTGCTATTTTCATCGTCTCTCCATTCTATTGGGCTTGGTTTTTAACTAACTGGTGCAGCATGCTTGTGGTTGGTTAAGACGCGCATTACAGCATGAAGCCCAGGGATTTGTCGGCCTCGATGAAAGCAAAAACTTGCGCCGCAGATCAGCTATTACTCAGGCGTTAGTTGCGGTTGAGTCAATAGCAGCACCCGGTCATAAGCAGAGGTTGTGTTGCGTCATGCTACCCAGCCAGCACACCGCGAACAGGGGAAACCGGTTCATGTATCCTGCGTATCAGTAAATCGGAAACGGGTGTGCCTGCGCGAATGGTGGCAAGCCAATCCTCCGGGTCATATTCAACACCGATGGGGTTGGCGGCGACGATCGGACCGCACATATATTCATTGGCTTCTTCACTGGAATCGAACACGTCCACCTGGAACTCCATCTGGTTGCCGTCGGGGTCAGCGTAATACATGGACACCGTCATTCCGTGATGGACGCACCAGTAGGGAGCTATACCTTTCTCTTTGAGTTGTTGATAGTTCTCCAACAGATCCTCAAGTGAAGCATAGGTGTAGGCAACGTGGTCGACACCAACAAGACCCCGCTTTCCGGTTTCGACGTCGTCAGGCCGCAGCACATCCAGGTTGGCCAATGCGAACCGGTGGTGCTCATCATCATAGGTCAGGAAGGCCAGGGCGGGATTCTCGCACTGGACTTTGGCGTCAAACACAAACTGGTACCATGCCAGCATTTCTTCAAAGCGACTGGTTCTATATACGATGTGAGCGAATTTCTGCGGGCGAATGCGGGCCACGATCTGTCTCCATGTCTGAGTTAGGCTCATCACAGAGTATAGGGAGTATTCGAAACTTTTTCCGATAGCCCGCGTTACTGGAAATCGTATTATCCGCCAATGGCACCAAGATGGCTTTTGCCGGGCTGGTTGAATTGCTGGATTTAAACTTCCGTTCAT
>DATCZY010000195.1:0-4237 GCA_036525655.1 Lysobacterales bacterium
GGTTGCTAATGTTTCTACAGAAAAAGGGCAAGGATTAATCCGGCCCTTTTTTTGACTGCAGGGGTATTCGTTTTCCTGCCTTGGCCATGGGCAGCCCCCCGGGCGACGACAAAAAACTGTGGAAAACTGTAGGGTCAGGAAACTGTGGGGTCAGAGTAAAGGGACAGAGTAATTTACCCTGACCACCGTTCGCCCCGGCGACGACAAAACGTCTGCCGAGGTGCTAAAATAGTAGGTCTCGATAGCCCCAACGTGTGAACGGCATGAGTTGTGTTGGCGGGTTAAGCGCTGGTTTCTGCCGGGGATCGATCCTCGGTGTACTGGGGTTTATTTTTGCCGTTTCATTGGCTGATGCCGCCGAAGACTACCAGGTTCTGCGCGAACGCCTGGTCGCGGAAATTTCCCAGGATGTCAGCGATACCCGAAACTACATCGGCAAGAGCACGCTCGATGAACGGGTGATGCGGGTCATCGGTACGGTGGGCCGACACCGTTTTGTGCCCCCCGGCCTGCAGGCGAGCGCCTACGAAAACAGGCCGCTGCCCATCGGCTACGGCCAGACCATTTCACAGCCCTATATCGTCGCCCTGATGACGGATTTGCTGGAGCCGGAAGCCGGCGATGTCGTCCTGGAGATCGGTACCGGTTCGGGTTACCAGGCCGCCATTTTGTCCAGGCTGGTCAGCCGCGTTTATACCATCGAGATCGTCCCGGAGCTGGCCAACTCGGCAGCAACGCGCCTCAAGCGCCTGGGTTTTGCGAATGTCGAGGTCAAGAATGCCGATGGCTATTTCGGGTGGCAGGAACATGCGCCTTTTGACGCCATCATGGTGACCGCCGCCGCCAGCCATATTCCGCCCCCGCTGGTGCAACAGCTGAAGCCCGGCGGAATAATGATAATCCCGGTCGGCGCCTCTTTTCAGACACAGCAGCTTACCCTGGTGAGAAAAAGCCTCGATGGAGAACTGACAACACGCCAGATATTGCCGGTTGCATTCGTGCCGTTCACCGGCGAGCACTAGGCAGGCAGATACTGTTATGCGGTCCATCGCACCAGCCGCTGAGGGGCCGCCCTTTTTTTCCATCGCGCTGATATCGGCCGCCACGCTGGCGTATGAAGTCCTGCTCATGCGTTTGTTCTCGATTATTCAGTGGCATCATTTTGCCTACATGGTTATCAGCCTGGCGCTATTGGGATATGGCGCCAGCGGCAGTTTTCTGGCCTTGTCCCGGCGTTGGCTCGAGGGGCGCTTTCTGACGGCCTACCTGGTCAATGCCGTCCTGTTCGGCATCAGTGCGGTGATATGCTTCCGGCTTGCGCAGGCCGTTCCGTTCAATGCCCTCGAGGTGCTTTGGGATCCAAGGCAGGCGCTTTGGCTGTTGCTGATTTTCCTGCTCCTGTTGGTACCCTTTTTCTGCGCGGCAAATTGTATTTGCCTGTCTTTTTCCGGGTTCAGCAGTCGGTTGCACAGGATTTACTGTTTCGATCTTCTGGGTGCGGGCGCTGGCGCCTTGGCCATTATCGGCCTGTTGTTTGTGCTGCCGCCGGCTGCTACGCTGCAGGCGGTGGGTGCGCTGGGCCTGCTGTCGGCCGCGGTGGCCTGGCGGGAGTGTGCAAAGCAGCCGCGATGGCCGGTATTGGCGTTGGTGCTGGCCGCCGCGGTGATGCTGTCGCCCGTCGCCGGATTCTCCTTGCAGATTTCGGAATTCAAGGGGCTGAGCCAGGCCCTGCGGGTGCTCAACGCCCAACAGCTTGACCAGCGCTCCAGCCCGCTCGGCCTTCTAACCACGGTCAGCAGCCCATCGGTGCCATTTCGTCACAGCCCCGGACTGAGCCTGAATACACCCGGCCTGATACCGGATCAACTGGGGGTGTTTACAGATGCCGACGGGCTCAGCGTGATGACCCGGTTTGACGGCGACCTGGAAAAGCTCGCTTACCTTGATTACGAGTCATCGGCCCTGGCTTATCACCTGCTGGAACGACCTGACGTGCTGGTGCTGGGGGCCGGCGGCGGGGCGGACGTGCTGCAGGCGCTGTACCGCCGGGCGGGCAGCATCGATGCCGTGGAGCTCAATCCGCAGATGGTGGAACTGGTTGATGAGGTGTTTGCGGATTTTACCGGCGCCCTTTACGAACAGCCCGGGATCACGGTTTACAACCGCGAGGCCAGGGGCTTCGTCAGCGCCCGGGGAAAACGCTATGACCTGATCCAGGTCGCGCTGATTGACTCATTCGGCGCGTCATCCGCCGGTCTCTATGCACTCAGCGAAAACTACCTGTACACGGTGGAAGCATTTGCCCAGTACCTCGGACATCTCGAACCGGGCGGGATCCTCAGTATCACCCGCTGGATCAAGATACCGCCGAGGGACAGCCTGAAAACATTTGCCACGGTGGTCGAAGCGCTGGAAAAATCGGGCGTTCCGGAACCGGGGCGGCGCCTGGCCATGATCAGGAGCTGGAATACCAGCACCCTGCTGGTCAAAAACGGCGATTTCACTGCCGGCGACGTGGCAAAACTGAAAGCTTTCAGCAGGCAACGGTCGTTTGACCTGGTCCATTACCCCGGCATGTTGCGGGAAGAGGCCAATCGCTATAACCAGTTGCAGGAACCCTGGTTTTTCGAAGGCGTGAGCCGCCTGCTTGGACCTGCACGGTTGGAATTCATGGATGATTACAAATTCAACATCCGCCCGGCCAGCGACGACCGGCCGTATTTTTCACATTTTCTGAAATGGAAAACCCTGCCCGAGCTGCTCGCCCTGCGCGACCGCGGCGGCATGCCGTTGCTGGAGTGGGGTTACCTCGTCCTTGTCGTTACACTGGCGCTGGCCCTGCTGGTGAGTTTCCTGATCGTCATACTGCCGCTTTGGTTTCAGCGCCGCAAAGATGAAAGCCCGCGCGGCACCCGCTGGCGCCTGCTGGTTTATTTTCCCGCCATCGGCATCGCGTTCATGTTTATTGAAATCGCATTTATCCAGAAATTCATACTGTTCCTGCATCATCCCCTGTACGCCGTTTCGGTGGTCCTTTGCGCCTTCCTGGTGTTTGCGGGATTGGGCAGTCTGAACTCGACGCGCTGGCGGAAGAGCGTTTCGCTGCCCGGCATCGCACTCGGTATCGGGGTTCTCTCCTTACTGTACGTCCTGCTGTTGCCCGTGTTGTTTGACTGGCTGGTGCAAATGCCCATCGGCCTGAAAATACCGGCAACGGTCCTGCTGATCGCGCCGCTGGCGTTCCTTATGGGCATGCCTTTTCCGATCGGCCTGGGCGTGGTGTCGGACAGGCTGCCCGCGTGGATTCCGTGGGCCTGGGGCATCAACGGCTGCGCTTCGGTGGTCAGCGCTATCCTTGCGACCCTGCTGGCGATTCACCTCGGTTTTGTATTTGTCGTGATCGCCGCGGTAGTGGTTTACCTGCTGGCCTCCCTTGTTTTACAGGTGCCGGGGTCAGTGTCGGGTGCCATGGAGGCTTTGGGGTCAGAGTAAAGGGACAGAGTAAATTACTCTGACCCCGTGCCCCGCCACCGTGACCCTTTGTCAAATAAACCTCAGTTTTCGCCCGCTGACCCCAGGTATTTTGCATACCATCCGATCATGCGCTCCAACCGGTCCTGAATGTAGCTCGGTGTTTTCAGGGAATGGTATTGCCCCGGATAGATCACCAGTTGTGTGGGAATGTTCAGGCTTCGCAGGGCCTGGTACATCTGCTCCGAATTAATCAAGGGTACGTTGAAGTCCTTCTCGCCACACATGAAGAGCGTTGGTGTCTTGATGCGGTCCGCATGGAAGAAGGGGTAGGAAATTTTCAGGTAGGTATCGATCGATTCCCACGGCAGACCAAGCTCATTCTCACTTTGGCGGATATATTGATCGGTGCCGTAGCCGGTGATCATATTCGAGATCGATGCACCGGAGACGGCTGCGGCGAAGCGGGTGTCGCTGGCGATGGCGTAGTTGGTGCTCATGCCGCCATAACTCCAGCCACCGATGCCGAGCCGTTTTGGATCGGCCAGACCCTGCTCGACAAGGTGATCCATCACGGTGTGGATGTCCTGGATCTCGAGATTGCCCCAGTCGGCATAGATCGCCCGGGAAAAATCCCGGCCCCGGCCGTTGCTGCCCCGATAATTCGGATTGACCACCAGGTAGCCCTGTGCAGCCAGCGCCTGTGAGGTGGCATCGAATTCGTAGCCGTCCTGGCTCACAGGCCCGCCGTGGATATAGGCGATGA
>DATCZY010000196.1:0-2131 GCA_036525655.1 Lysobacterales bacterium
CAGTTTTGTCAAAGATTGTCTCAAACGTAGACACTTTTATGGAAGTTGCAAAGATCAAACGCAAAAAAACGCGTCAGATAACAGTCGGTAAAGTCAAAATCGGCGGCTCGGCACCTATTGCGGTGCAATCCATGACCAACACGCCTACCCAGGATGTCGCGGCCACTGTTTCACAGATCAAACGACTGCAGGAGGCCGGCTGTGAAATTGTGCGCGTTGCCGTACCGGATCAGGAAGCGGCTGCAGCGGTGGCGGCGATCAAAACGCAGATCGATATCCCGCTGATTGCAGACATCCATTTTAACTACCGGCTGGCGATTGCCGCTGCAAAGTCCGGAGCCGATGGGCTTCGGCTTAATCCCGGCAATATTGGCGGCATGCAAAAGGTAAGGGCGGTGGTTGAATGTGCTAAAGACCTTGATATTCCCATCCGTATCGGGGTCAATTCCGGCTCACTTGAAAAAGATATTATTAAAAAATATAATGGGGTCACACCGGCCGGCATGGTGGAAAGCGGATTGCGCCATGTTGATTTGTTAAGGTCGTTAGACTTTCACCAGATAAAAATTTCTCTTAAAGCCTCCGATGTTCAGCGCACCGTAGAGGCTTACCGGTTGCTGTCCGCCAAAACCGATCTGCCGCTGCATGTCGGCGTAACCGAAGCCGGAGCGCTTTATCCGGGGATCGTCAAATCGGCGCTGGGAATTGGGATGCTATTGGCCGAGGGCATTGGCGATACCATCAGGGTCTCTTTGACCCGTGACCCGGTTGAAGAGGTGCGGGTTGGATTCGAAATTCTCAGGGCGCTGGGTATTCGGCAGCGAGGACCGGAAATTATTGCCTGCCCCACCTGCGGGCGGTGCAACATTAACCTGTTCGACATTGTTGAGCGCGTTGAAAAGGCGCTGATGACCACCGCCGAGCCACTGAAGATCGCCATTATGGGCTGCGTGGTTAACGGGCCGGGTGAAGCCAAAGAGGTCGACATCGGCATCGCCGGCGGGGATGGCAGTGGCGTGCTGTTTAGAAAGGGCAAAGTGGTTAAAAAATTCGCGCAGGATAAGCTAGTGGATGTTCTGTTGCATGAAGTTCGCGAATATGTAAAAGATCTGAATAGCGGCGGTCGCGGCACCTGAAATTTTGAGGTCCGAGTCTGTTGGGCAGGTCCGTGGTGCGAGAGAAACAAGAAATATCACTTAAATTGGATTTGATTTCAACTCAAGGAAGAAAATGGCCAAGAAAGTCAAAACAGCGATTTCACCGACTCGGGAAGAGGATTATCCGGAATGGTACCAGCAGGTTATTAAAGCGTCAGATCTGGCGGAACGATCACCGGTAAGGGGTTGTATGGTGATCAAACCCTGGGGTTATGCGCTTTGGGAAAATATTATGCAGGCAATGGATAATTTGTTCAAGGCTACCGGGGTTAAAAACGCCTATTTTCCCCTTTTCATTCCTCTGAGTTTTCTCGAAAAAGAAGCTGAGCACGTCGAGGGCTTCGCCAAAGAATGTGCAGTCGTCACCCATCATCGTCTGGAAAAGGGCGCCAGTGGCAGACTAGAGCCCGCCGGAGCACTGAAGGAGCCGTTAGTGGTGCGTCCGACCTCGGAGACCATTATCGGGGATTCATTTTCCAAATGGGTGAGCAGCTATCGTGATTTGCCGATCCTGATCAATCAGTGGGCCAATGTTGTGCGCTGGGAAATGCGGACCCGTATATTTTTAAGAACCAGCGAATTTTTATGGCAAGAAGGACACACCGTCCACGCAACCGCTGCAGAAGCCCGTGAGCGCACCCGGATGATGCTGGATGTCTATACCACCTGTGTTGAGGATTACCTGGCCATGCCTGTAATTCAGGGATACAAGTCGCCCTCTGAAAGGTTTCCCGGGGCAGTGGAAACACTAAGCATTGAAGCCATGATGCAGGATCGAAAGGCCCTGCAGGCGGGGACTTCGCATTTTCTGGGTCAAAATTTTGCCAGGGCTTCGGAGATTAAATTTCAAACAGCTGCTGAAAACGAAGAATACGCCTGGACGACTTCATGGGGCTCATCCACGCGAATGATCGGCGGGCTCATCATGACCCACGGTGACGATGACGGTATTATTTTGCCGCCAAAAGTTGCCT
>DATCZY010000197.1:0-5135 GCA_036525655.1 Lysobacterales bacterium
TTCATAATCGAACCAGACATTGCCGATCATGCCGTGCGCAGCCGGTACTGATCCGGTGGCGAGTGAAACGTGACCGACGATGGTCTCGGTGTTGGCGTGTTGATAATTGGCGTTGGTGTAGTCAATGCCCTGTTCCATGAGGTAACGAAAACCACCATCACCCAGCACGTTGGCATAGCGTTTGGGTAAATCACCACGCAGGGCATCGACGGTGATTTGTAACACCAATCGTGGCGTGGAATGTGGAGTTGCAGGTTCCTGCGCCGCGTTGGATATCAACGCAAACGTGGATAACAGCACAAGCCACACGGCTGAATGCCACAGCTTAATGCGGCTGGTTAACAACGTGGATGCTCTTTTCACATAGAGATTAAACATGGCCTGTTTGCTCCTGTTTGTCCGTGGTCAATTTTACCACGGTAACCCTCAGGCATGCGCTGTGGATCCTGCGCCGAGGGCTCCACTCGCGTACTTGCGTGTCACAATGAACAGTCAGTTAAGCTGAGTTCCGGATGCGGGTCCGCAAGCCCTTGAAAAGCGGCTGTCTCGACCGGAACGGGTTGCTGCCGGGGCCCCTTTAGCGGGGCTCGGCCTTGCGTTTCAGTTTCATCGTGTAGAGATCCGATCGACGGTCGCGCCGGTTGTTGACACTGCCCTTGTCAGCGAGGTGCTTGAGCAGGTCCAGGTCTACGTCTGCGATCAATACCATCTCGGTGTTAGGCGTCGACTCTGCCATGATGCCGGTGCTGGGAAAGGAGAAGTCACTGGGCGAGAAGACCGCCGACTTGGAGTACTGGATGTCCATGTTATCCACCCGCGGCAGGTTGCCCACGCAGCCGGTAATCGCCACGTAGCACTCGTTCTCGATGGCACGTGCGTGGGCGCAGTAGCGCACCCGCTGGTAGCCGGTCTGCAGGTCGGTCATGTAGGGTACGAACAGTATCTCGGCGCCCTGATCGCACAGCACGCGCGACATCTCGGGGAATTCAATGTCGTAGCAGATCAGGATACCGATCTTGCCGCAATCGGTGTCGAGAGCCTTGATCTCGTTACCGCCGGTCATGCCGAAGGCCTCGCGCTCGGCGGGTGTGATGTGAATCTTGCGCACCGACTCGATGCTGCCGTCACGACGGCACAGGTAGGCGACGTTGTAGAGACGTTTCTTTTCCACCACCGGCATGCTGCCGGCGATGATATTGATGTTATAGGAGACCGCGAACTCGCGCATGCGGGCCAGGATCGGCTCGGTGGTCTCGGCCAGGCGGCGCATGGCGCGTGCCTGGGAGACCTCGTTGTAGGCCACCAGCAATGGTGCATTAAAGAACTCGGGGAAAAGGATGAAATCCGATTCGTAGTCGCTGATGGTGTCGATGAAGTACTCGGCCTGGTCGATGATCGCCTCGACGCTGTTGGAGGCGCGCATCTGCCACTGGACGACACCGATGCGCACCTCGCGTTTATTGCGGTAGAGGTCGCGCGGCTTTTCTTCGTGGTAGATGTTGCTCCATTCCAGCAGCGTCGCGTACTCGAGCGATTCGGTGTCGCCGGTCAGGTACTGCTTCAGCACCTTCTTGACGTGGAACCCGTTGGAAAGCTGAAAGCTCAAAATCGGGTCGTAGAGTTCTTTCATGCGCACCTTGTGGATGTACTCACGCGGTGTCAGTTCGGCCGCATACTTTTTATAACCCGGGATACGTCCGCCGGCGACCATGCCGCGCAGGTTGTAGCGCTCGCACAGTTCCTTGCGCAGGTCGTAGAGGCGCCGGGCCAGGCGCAGGCCGCGGTAGTCCGGATGTACGAAGACGTCTATGCCGTAGAGGACATCACCTTTCGGGTCATGGGTGGAAAAGGTTTCGTCGCCGGTGATTTCGCTGTAGGTGTGGTTGTCGCCAAATTTGCTGTAGTCCACCAGCAGCGACAGGGCGCAGCCGACGACCTTGCCGTTGACCTCGACGGCCATCTGGCCCTCGGGGAACTTGCGCAATAACGTGGCGACCTGCCGCCGGGCCCACGGGTCGTCATCGAGCTTCTTATAGGACGCGAGCATCGCATCATGCAGGTCCTGGTAGTCCTCGATGGCGAGGCCACGGACGAGGACCTTCATCTCTTTCTCTGATTGTTTTGTCATTTAGACATGATGGGGCCGGCTGCATTGGTATGCAACCAACCCGTAGGGAAAAGCAGGGCAACAGACCGCCGGGCAATCTGCCTTTGGTCCGTTATTACACACACTGGCTGATATCAGCCAGGAATCGATTCGCCCGTTGGTTTGTCAGGCTTTCTTAATCCAGGCGGTGCACCAGCCTTTGGCGTTGACCTGCTTGCCCTGGAAGAGGGCGCATGGACCCCATTCTTTGCCTGATTCGCCGGAATAATGCATGCAGTTGTCACACAGGGCTGTTACGTCTTCACGCCCTTCGGATGCAACGGCGTCATGCACGTACCTTAAGGCCTTGGCCATCGGGTCTTCCGGATCCATGTGGGGTGCGTCTTCCGCACGTGCGGTGCGGGTGCCACCGAGTAATACAACAATAGGTAAACTTGCCGAGGCAACGGCCAAATGATTGAGAAATTGACGCCTTGAACTATCGGGTTTGTTGCAGGGTTTCATAGCGTGTCTCCTTGTCATGTGTATGCGTGATTTTCGCGCAGAACCGTATTGCTTGCCAGTGAAAGCTATGCTTTGGTATTAAAGATCGCTTTGCATGTCCAGTTGACCGATCAATGTCTCGGTCGCCAGGCGCATCTGCTCGAGATACCAGGCGCGGTTCGCGATGTTTTTTTCGATCAGGCGAAATATCGCTGCGGCATTTTTATCGTTCTGTATCGAGAGAAATTGGTTGGCCAGTTCGTCACCATCGTGGTCGATGCCTGGCGCCCGTGCCGCCTCGAAGATCCTGAGTAGATCATCGTGATGGTTCAGGAACTGGTTTACACTGATGCGGAACTGATCCAGGTCGGCCTCCAGTTCACCGTGGTAGGTGATCAGCGCCGTTTTAACCCTCTCATCGTGTATGAGGTTGATGTCACCCGTCGCGATCAGCGCCGTAAAGGTCCCGTCCAGCAGGCGGGGGTCCGAGTACCACATGAATTCGGGTTTCACTTGCGCCCAGGCCCTGGCCGCTTCAGGCGCCATCGGCGCCGGATCCCTTATGCTCGCCAGGATTGCGCTTACGACGCCTTGTTGCGCCCGCTCGAGTTGCAGTGCTTCGTCC
The DNA here is from genome assembly GCA_036525655.1 of Lysobacterales bacterium. Lineage (GTDB taxonomy): Bacteria > Pseudomonadota > Gammaproteobacteria > Xanthomonadales > SZUA-36 > SZUA-36. Next base: position 3,216 of record DATCZY010000197.1, read on the forward strand.
AGGCGGTGTTTGTTTTCCAGCGTGTCGGAACGTAACTGGACGAGATACTGCCGCTCACGTAACTGGTCGTTATGGTTCTGCCACCAGGCGTTGATCCAGAATGCCAGCAGGATGCTGATGACAATCGCAGCGCCTTCGAGAAGCAGCCAATTTAACGGTTTCCTCTGTATTTTATTGGCCGTCATGAACGCTCACCTTGAATGGCTTTGCCATCCGGCACCTTATAATGCCGCTACCCGCACGGCTTCCAGTCCGGCCTCGGCCGCCTGGGCATTGAAGGCTGCCAGGTCCCTGGTGAAGACGTCCTCCAACCGGTTCAAAGCGGCATCGATCGCCGCAACCAGTTCGTCACGGACCGCGATCGCAGAATCGGTCGGTGCGTGATCGCCAAAACCGGCCAGCGACTTCACACCGGCCAATTTGTCATTGAGACGGATGGGGAAGTTGAGCGGATCCTGCGGGCTTTCCATTTTTGTCTGGTAGAGGGTTTCTTCGATGCTGTTGAGCTTGTCCGTGAGTTCTTTTGCCGATTCGAGCAGTCCGGCAAACTGTTCATCCCCTTCGACGCGCTTTTCGATCTCTCCCAGCTGGGCTTTTGCCTCGCGGATACCGGTAATCGCACGATGGGTTTCGGTCAGCTTCTGATTGATACCGGTGATGAAATCGAACTGCGCCTGGTATTCGTCTGCGGAGATATCCAGACGCGGGTCCGCCAGCACTTCAAAATCGACCGTTTGGCGGGTATCACCCACTTTAAGCGTGGCGCGGTATTTGCCCGGTATGGCCTTCATGCCTTCCAGCGACCTGTTCCACAGCACCAGGTCCTTGAATTTTTCTACGCTGGCATAGCGCAGGTCCCAGACAAACAGGTTCAGACCCGCCTTGGTTTCCAGCTTTCGGTCATCGTCACCCAACGCCGGTTTTCCCTCTTCCTCGTCATCCGCCGGTTTGGCTGTGAAGGTGCGGATGACACTGCCGTCCATGCCCGTTATTTCCAGTGAAATGTTGCTTCCAGTCGCCGGAGCTTCAGCCAGCCAGTAATACCAGGGCACACCGTCCGGCGGGTTGCTGCCCATGTTTTCAGGTTCATCGTCGCTGCCGTTGCTTAAACGCCAGGTGGGTGCGGGTGTAAACAGATGCTGTGCCTGGCTTAATACCGGTTCATCAACCTGGCGCAGAACTTCTACATTGTCCAGTATCCAGTAACCACGGCCCTGGGTGGCGGCAACCAGGTTACCCTGCTTGAGCGCCAGGTCGGTGACCGGCACGATGGGCAGGTTGAGCTGAGAACTCTGCCAGCTTTTGCCATCGTCCTTCGACAGGTAAATGCCAAATTCGGTACCGGCAAACAAAAGGCCGCGTTGTTCCCGGTCCGCGCGTATGACGCGGGTGAAATGATCGGCGGGGATGCCCTGGGTGATCTTGACCCAGTGTTGGCCGTAATCCGTGGTTTTAAAAAGATAAGGTTTGAAGTCCCCGCTTTTATATGCGGTCGCGGCGAGGTAAAGCCCGCCGGCTTCAAATGGATGGGCTTCGATTGAATTGATCTGGATTTCGCTGGGCAGGCCATCGTTGCGACCCGTGGGGGTGACATTCTTCCAGTTCAGGCCGCCATCCTGGCTGACGTGCAACAAGCCGTCGTCGGAACCGGTCCAGATGACCCCCGCCTTCAACGGCGACTCCGCTACCGCAAAGATGGTGCCGTAGTATTCGACACTGGTGTTGTCCTTGGTTATCGGTCCGCCGGACGGGCCCTGCTTTTCCTTGATATTGCGGGTCAGGTCCGGGCTGATGGCCTGCCATGTCTGGCCCTCATCGGTGGTTTTGAAAAGCACGTTGGCCGCGGCATACAGGGTGCCGGGATCATGCGGTGAGACCACGATCGGGAAATTCCAGTTGAAGCGATATTTCAATTCCGCG
>DATCZY010000198.1:0-8822 GCA_036525655.1 Lysobacterales bacterium
CCTCCTGCATATCCGGCAGGCTGATCTCGACCTTAATCTCGTTTTCAGGTTTGGAGACCTCGTAGACCGCAAGGAACCCCGGGAAGGTGACAACGGAACCGTTTGCGCGGAAAGTGGCGCTCTTGCCACAGTCAAACTCGATGGCAACCGTATCCATTCTCGCCGGCGCCATCTGGCAGGCCAGGGTACGGTGCCAGATCAGCTCGTACAGGCGGTACTGGTCATTGGTCAGGCTGGATTTTATTTTGCCGGGTAACAGGCTGGCGGAGGTTGGCCTGATCGCCTCGTGCGCTTCCTGTGCGTTTTTTGATTTATTTTTGTAGAAATTTGGGGTTTCCGGTACGTAGTCCTCACCAAACTGGGAGGCGATCTGTCTGCGGATATCCGCAATGGAGTCGTTGGATAGCATGACCGAATCGGTACGCATATAGGTGATCAGGCCTTCGATGTTGCCGTTGATCTCAACACCTTCATACAGGGTCTGGGCCGTGCGCATGGTTTTTTGTGCCGAAAACCTGAGCTTTCGTGAGGCATCCTGCTGCAAGGTGGAGGTAATGAAAGGCGGTGCAGGTTTGCGCTTGCGTTCTTTGCGCTTGATCCTGTCGGCTTTCAGCTGACCATGGGCGTCGGCGACCAATTGCTCACGCACCGCGGTGGCCCGTTCTCTGTCCTGGATGTCGAACTGGTGGTACTTCTTACCGTCCAGGCGCACCAGGTTGGCGGTAAACGGATGACCGGACTTTTGCATATCCGCTTCAATGGTCCAGTATTCCTGGGCCCTGAACGCTTCGATTTCACGTTCCCGCTCCACGATCATGCGCAGGGCCGGGCTTTGTACCCTGCCGGCTGACAAGCCGGGTTTGATCTTCTTCCACAGCAATGGCGACAAGGTGAAGCCTACCAGGTGATCCAGTGCTCGCCGGGCCTGTTGTGCATTGACGAGATCCATCGAGAGCTGGCGCGGATTGGCCACGGCGTCGAGGATCGCGTGTTTTGTTATTTCTGAAAATTCGACCCGGTAGAAAGGTATTTTACCGGTCAATTTCTTGTCCTTGAGTATCTCGTAGATGTGCCAGGAGATGGCTTCACCTTCGCGATCGAGATCGGTTGCGAGGTAGACCGCTTCGGCCTTGCGGGTCGCCTTGATAATCGCATCAACGTGTTTCTTGCTGCCCTCGCTGAGCTCGTAGTGCATTTTGAAATTGTGTTCGGTGTCGACAGCGCCGTCCTTCGACGGCAAATCGCGCACGTGACCATAGGAAGCCAGTACTTCGAAATCAGGTCCGAGGTACCTGTTTATGGTTTTCGCCTTCGCAGGCGATTCAACAATGAGTAGGTTTTTAGCCATGAATTAATTTCAGACAAACACCACATTCACGCAAGGCAGGCCGCTCTGCTAGTGGATAAAGTCTCCTGTGTTTAAAGCTTAAAAGTAAAAGCCGACCGGTAAGCTTGGATCGACCCCCCTATATTATTAGTGCCGATATTCCTGCTCGGTGTCAAACATCAAATCTTCCATCCAGGCAAAATTTGCTTCCTGACCGGGTTGGTTGAACAGCACCATCAATACCACCCACTTCATATCTTCCAGGGTGATTTCATCGGTTTCCAGCGCGAGCACACGGTCGAGGACCAACTCCCGGCGCTGGGCATCGATAATGCCGATATTTTCGAGGTACATCATGAAATCCCGGCATTCGGTATCCAGGCGGGCGATTTCTGATTCGACATAAACGCGGACGGGTCGGTGGTTATCCTGGAACAGGTCCGGTTGGTGGCGCTGCTCAGCAAGGCCGTCCAGCCAATCAAAGGCCTTGTCGATTTCCCCGTTTGTGAACCCTGCCTGATGGAGGTTTTCCTCCAAAGAGTCCCTGTCCGGGGCTTCTTCAGGTTCGTCGTATAGATAGTTCTCAAAGAGAAACATCAGCACGTCGAGTACATTTTCTTTCATTGTTCAGGCCTCTCTTACTGTTGACCGGTAGCTTGATATAGCGTTAACCAGCCTGATTCCTCTCCGCTCCCTGACCAACAGCATGGCTGAGACGGGCCGCATCGTCAATGCACTTTTGTGCAAAAACCTGTCCGGATATCGATCGAATGAAGAAAAATCACTCAAATCACCAGTCACGCAGGTTGGGATTCCTTGGCCATTGTTCAAGCGGAATATCGAAATGGATGCCAACACCGTCCGTATCCCCGTAACTTTTTGGCGACGGGATTTCGGTTAGCAGGCCGCAAGCGATCGGGTTCATTTAAAGTCGTCTTTTGGGGTTCAGGCACGCACATAGCGTCCATTGACCTGCTTTTTTACCATGCCTTTGAGCTCCATCATCAATAGCATCGAAGATATTTCTCGGGCGCTCAGTCCGGTTTGATCGATCATGGTGTCCATGGGCTTGGGGTCATAGCCGATAACCTCCCATAGTGCCTGGTAGTCGGGATCGTCCAGCAGGTTTTGTTTTATTCCTGTGGGCTTTGCAGATTCTTCATCCGGCACGTCAAGACGTTGGCGAATCTCCATTTGCAATTCCGCCGCTACCGGACCCAGTTCCTGCATAATATCCGCCGTTGTTTCCACCAGTCTCGCGCCCTCGCGGATCAACCGGTGGCAGCCCTTCGCCATCGGGTTATTCAAGGAGCCGGGCAGGGCGAATACATCGCGTCCCTGTTCGGCGGCTTTGCGCGCGGTTATCAGGGTGCCACTGTTCAGACCGGCCTCTATGACCAGTACCGCCAGGCTTAGCCCTGAAATGATCCTGTTGCGTGCTGGAAAATTTTGCGGTCTCGGCGGCGAGCCCAGTGACAGTTCTGAAATCATGGCCCCCTGGGAGCGGATACGATCTGCAACCGCACGGCTGCTGTTGGGGTAAACCTGGTCCAGGCCGGTGCCATTGACAGCAATGGTCAGGGCCCCCGCATCCAGTGCAGCCCGGTGGGCGGCCGTATCAATGCCGCTTGCCAGGCCACTGGTGATGGTCATTCCCTGGCGCGCGAGCGTGGTGGCAAAGTCACGGGCGTGGTCAAGTCCGCCAGCGGTGGGGTTGCGCGTGCCGATAACCGCAATCTGGGGCTGCCACAAACAACCGGGGTCACCATCGACATACAGCGCTGCCGGCGGGTTGTCTATGCGTCTTAAAAGAACAGGGTAGGCGTCATCATCCCAGCATAAAAGGTGGTGGTTTGGTTGGGCAAGCCATTGCAGTCCGGCTTCGATCTTTGCCTCATCCGGGTTGGATATGGCGGCAACCGCCGCATCGGGCAAACCAAGCCGGGACAGCTCCCTGGCATTGGCTGCGACCGCCGCCGACACGCTGCCCAGTGCATCTATGAGCTTGATAATTGAAGCGCCCCCGAGCGAGGGCGCGTTCAGAATGATTAACCAGTCACGTTGTTTCGTAACAACCCCCTATGCTTGTGCCAGGGGTTTTCGGTGTTATCCGGAAAGTTCCTGGATGGTTTAAAGTGTCTCGTCCGGGTGTTTCAGTATGTCGCGCTCACGCACCGGTCGCTTCCCGTTCATGATCATGGCGTAACTGACTTCGTCAAATACCCGGAACACCAGGATATGCGCGCTGTACTGATCCGGCAGCGTCACTTTGTCGCCGTTCAGCGTCTTGTCATCGGCCCAGCTCCCGGTCGGATACTTGATTTCGTCCTGTATCTCCTTACCTGGCCGGAAAGCCGAAAATACATGACCGAGTTCAACACCCTGATTCTGACCGGCATTGATTGCAACGATCTGGTAATGACCGGCGCCATATCTGGCCTGGGTCAATGCGATCACTTCCATGCCTTCCGGTACCGGGTTCATGGCATGCGGGAACAATTGGTCGGGACTGACATAATCGTCAATGGGCAATACGAAATCGCCCGCTTTGACTTCAGTGCGACCACTCTGGATTTCAAGGATGGCCGGGTCGCCCTGCTTGACCAGTCTGCCTACCGCTATATCCCAGAACTCAACACCCAGAACCGGTGGATCCTTTTTCCGCCAGGACAATGTCGCGTCCCATATGTTGTCCGGGTACTCGTCCTCGGGACGCAGATGTTCGGCATAGCGGTGATTTATCCCCCTTTCCATTACGCCGTTGTCATCGTAGTAAATGTGACGCTTGCGGACAATGGCAAATTCCTCACCGATCCGTCCGCTAATACCCCGCACGTACGTAACATCTTTGATAGTGGCCATATGCCGGTCGCTTTCGTTCGCTACAACATACGGTAGATCGGAGAATGAATCGGGCGACAGGACGCGGGCATTGGTCACAAAATGTTCGATAGCCGACCATTCGACCGGTGGAATCGCCTCGCGCGGAAGCTTGCGTACTTCCGGTGACAGACGCACCGTCGGTTTGCCGCCATTAACTATCAATTGCGGCTTGCCATCGATATAAACCAGGGATATACGGTCGCCCGGATAAATCAGGTGAGGGTTTTCGATTTGAGGATTGGCATGCCATATAGCTGGCCATTGCCAAGGTTTCTCCAGAAACTTCCCGGAGATGTCCCACAGGGTGTCACCCTTCACAACTACGTACTCATCTGGGTGATCGGAGCGCACTGACACATCCTGTGCCATCGCCGTGCCTGCCAACATCGCCACCAGGATCAGGTGAATAATTTTCTTAATCACATTCCTTTCCCCATAATAGTAGGCATCCAGCCATCTTGACCGATGCGGTCATTATTCTTCACTGGCGAACATGGTTCGTCATTAGCTATCATAAATCCTGTGGTGCAAAAGTTCACCTAAATTATTTATCAGGCGTAGAAGCAGATGTCAAAATTGAATATTTTAGAGTTCCCGGATCCCCGTTTGACCACGGTCGCCAGCGACGTGGTCAGCTTTGACGGGGCCCTGAAAAAGCTGGTCGAGGACATGACGGAAACCATGTATTGGGCGCACGGAATCGGTCTCGCAGCAACCCAGGTCAATGTCCACAAACGCTTGCTGGTGCTTGATGTCAGCGAAAATCAGGATCAGCCACGGGTGTATATCAACCCACAAATCATCAGTCGCTCCGGAGAGCAGGATCACGAGGAAGGATGTTTGTCTGTTCCGGGTATTTACGCAAGCGTGACACGCGCCGATAAGATTACGGTCAAGGCGCAAAATTTGGACGGCAGCTTCTTCGAAGAACAAGTGGAAGGTCTCCATGCGGTATGCATTCAACATGAAATGGACCACCTGATCGGCCGGCTTTTTGTCGATTACCTGTCACCCTTGAAGAGAAACATGGTGAGAAAGAAGCTCGAAAAGCAGCGAAAAGTGGCAGCGAAAGAGGCTGAGGAACATCTGGTAATCTAGGGCCTGTTAACTCTTACCGGGTCACTGCGACGGGAGTCCATTTAGATCAATGCAAGGAACGATAAACGTAATGTATCCCAGATACTTTAGTGCAGAGAGACGCCGTAGTGGGCAAAGTGGGCCCCGTCCCTTCGGGTTGTCGTCCCAAATGGCCCCATGCTGCGTTGCTCGTCACTCATTTGGAGTTACCAAAACACTTTCCTCGCGTCTTGTCTGGCACCATTTGGGCCGGCAACGCAGCGATCCGGTAAGAGTTAACAGGCCCTAATTGTGAAGGGTCAGAACCCGCCCTTACGTGTCCTGTTCGCCGGGACACCCGAATTTGCCCTGCCGCCGTTACAAGCCCTGGTCGATGCGGGTTGTGACATTGTCGGGGTTCTCACGCAACCTGATCGCCCGGCAGGACGCGGCAAGCAGCTGCGCGCCAGCGCGGTTAAGCAACTGGCGCTGGAGCATGGGCTTAACGTGTTGCAACCGGAAAGCCTCAAAGACCCCGGCTGGCAGGATAAACTCGCACAGTTGCGGCCGGATTTAATGGTTGTAGTGGCGTATGGTCTGATGATTCCAGGCCGTTTACTGACGCTGCCCAGGTTCGGTTGCTGGAATATCCATGCCTCCCTGCTGCCCCGCTGGCGGGGCGCCGCGCCTATCCAGCGCGCCATTGAAGCGGGTGACGAGCAAACCGGTGTATGCATCATGCAGATGGAGGTTACACTGGACACCGGCCCGGTGTACCGTTGCCTGACGACACCTGTCGGGGCGGATGATACGGCTGGCAGCCTGCATGACCGGTTGGCTGCGCTGGGCGCCCGGGCATTGCTTGAGTGCGTTGAAATGCTAACCAGGGGTGAGCTGCCGCAAGCGCAGGCCCAGGATGGATCACATGCTGTTTATGCGAGCAAACTCACCAAGGCCGAGGCCGAATTGGACTGGAATCAGCCTGCTGAAGTGTTGCAGCGCAGGGTTCGGGCCTTCAACCCGTGGCCCGTTGCGTGGTGCGAGATCGATGGCCAGCGATTGCGTATCTGGAAAACCGAAGTCGTGAATGGTCAGGTGGATGGCAAACCCGGCCAGATGTTCACCGACAGCCAGTCCATGCTGATTGGCACGGCGGAAAAATCACTGAAAATACTAGAGTTACAACGCCCTGGAGGCCAACGAATGACAGCAGAAAAATATCTCCATGCACATCGGTCCCAGGCGCGGTGATCCTTGCCAAAACTTAAAAAAAATCTGCAAAACCCCCGTATTGCAGCGCTGCAGGCGCTGTCAGAGGTGCTGGATGAAAACAAGAACCTGGGGGACAGCGAGGCGCTTTCGCGTCTTCATGACAGTCGTGACAGCGCGTTGGCGCGCAACCTGGCTTACGGGGTTCTGCGCTGGCTGAGCTCACTGGAATGGCTGGCTGCCGAGTTGCTGGAGAAGCCGCTCAAAAAACGTGAAGTCGAGGTGCAGCGCCTCGTATTGCTGGGTTTGCAGCAACTCTGGCACGACCACACCGCCAGCCATGCCGCGGTCAATGAAACCGCAGAATGTGCGCGTTTGCTGGGCAAAACATGGGCTGTGGGCCTGGTCAATGCCGTGCTGAGACGCTTCCAGCGTGAGCAGGAAAGGCTTTTGAGCAAAATGGAGCAGGCGGGAAAGCAGTTCGCACACCCGGATTGGCTGTTGCAGGAAATTCAAGAAGACTGGCCCGAGCAGTGGCGGGATATCATCGATGAAAATAACCGGCAGGCGCCCCTGTGGTTGAGGATCAATCGCCAAAGGGCGGATGAGGCGGTGCTGCGAAGCGAATTGACCGCTGCAGGCTTCGAAATCGATACGCACGCCTTTGCCCGTGATGCGATCAGTATCAGTCCGCCGGCGGCAGTAGCCAGGATTCCGGGGTTTGAAAAGGGCTGGCTATCCGTACAGGATCCGGCCGCACAGCTGGCCAGGGATATACTCGACCCGCGGCCCGGCGATCGCATCCTCGATGCCTGCGCCGCACCGGGCGGTAAAACGGCCCACCTGCTCGAAAGCTGTGCGGAAATCGAATTGACGGTGCTCGACAGGCAGCCCCAGCGTATTGAGCAAATCATCCAGAACCTGCAGCGCCTGGGTTTGAATGCAGCAACCATCGCCGCGGACGCCATCGAAACTGAAAGCTGGTGGAAGGGTGAAAAATTTCACAAGATCCTTCTAGACGCACCCTGTAGCGCCACCGGTGTGATCCGCCGGCACCCGGAAATCAAATGGCTCCGCAGCAGCGCACAAGTGGATAACGTGGTACAGACGCAGGCTGAATTATTGGCCGCCCTGTGGCCGTTGCTCGAGCCCGGTGGCATGCTGGTTTATGCCACCTGTTCGATTTTGAAACGCGAAAACAGTCAACAAATACAGAGTTTTCTCGAGCAACATACGGACGCGATGGCGGAATTTCCTGATGTAGAATGGGGCACGGCCGGACCCTTTGGGCGCCAGATCATGCCCGGGGAAGCCGGCATGGACGGATTCTTTTATGCGGTTTTGCGCAAGCCTGCTTAGTATCGCGGTGTTGGTGCTTGCCGGTTGCGGTCAGCGTGAAGCGCTTGATTACGCCTTTACCATCAAGAATGTCACGATCAGGCCGGCCTACCAGTCACTGGATATACACTTGCAGCAGGACCTGGAACTTAGTAGCCAGGCACGCGAGGCGCTGGAGCATGGTGTAACGCTGACCATAAGGCTGGAAATGGAATTGCGCAATGACAGCAATATGATCGTAGCGCGACGCGACGCCCGGCGTTTTCAGCTTCGTTACCTGCCGTTAAGCGAGCGCTACCAGTTATCGGAAGAGAAAACCGGAGAATTAAAAGCTTTTTCACGTTTGCGTCACATGCTTGCAGCCATGAATGATTTTAATGTCCAGTTGTCAACCGGGCCGTTACCTTCGGGAAGTTATGAGTTACGCACCCGCATCAGTCTGGATGAGAGTCATTTGCCGACCCCCATGCAATTGCCGGCCTGGTTTTCACCGCAGTGGCGGCACGATTCGGAGTGGTCGGTATGGCCTTTCAAAGTAAGCGCGTAAGGCGCCTGGTGTTGCGGGTTTTGCCAGTGTCGGTGGCGCTGCTCGTCCTGCTGGTGTCGTTGATCCTGGTCAGTAATGTGCAACAGGATGCCAGTGGCTTGAGCCAGCCCTATGTCTGGGTCCTGGTATTGACGGTTTTCGCGTTGCTTGTGGTGTTGGCCGCTATTTTTCACCGCGTCATATCATTGACCAAAAAAGTCAGGGAACACGCCGCAGGCGCCTTGTTGTCGGCACGCTGGGTGAGGTATTTCCTGGTATTGTCACTGCCGCCCGCTTTGATCGTTTACTTTTTTTCGGCGTATTTCCTGACCCGCACGGTCGACAGCTGGTTTGATGTCGGTGTCGAGGCGGCCCTGGCCGATTCGCTCGAGATGGGTCAGCAGTTCCTCGAAAACCGCACGCTCGAAGTCCGCAACCAGGTACGTCGCCTGATCCGGGAAATCGATAATCCGGACGATGATG
>DATCZY010000199.1:0-4763 GCA_036525655.1 Lysobacterales bacterium
GCTGTTGTTTCGGGTGCGTTGCCAAATCTGTCCCAGGCAAACCAGGCCAGCGCCAGCGCCATGATCACCATGATGCTGTAGTTCAGTTTCTGGCCGGTTTGTGCGGCTATGGATTGTGAGCGGTCGACCTGCGATTCCCGCTTGACGCCCTCAGGCGTCAGTTCAAACGCCCAGGCGAAGAAGATGGCCAATGGAAAACCGATGATCAGAAAACCGAGGAACGATTTCATGACCCAGTCGGGTGCACCGAAATTCTCCAGCATCAGGTCGGCGACCTGGGCGAGTAGCCAGGCGATGATGACGTAGGCGACTCCGACCTTGAAGACGTTGCGGCGTTTTAATTCATTGATAAAGCTCAATTGAACCTCCGTGGGGCGGGTGTCATCGCCCACCGCGCATGGGCTTTATTCTTGTCGTGTTGAGGCGTATGTTCTCTGCGCGTTCATCGAAAACATTCATGGCCACAGATTCATTTTAGTCAACAAAGCCTGGTAACGCGGGTTTTCTCGCAGGGGGTCATAGATATCCATACGTTTCATGTGCACCGCATAGGGGTCGCCTTGCTCGAATCCCTGCTCGAGACTGTCGAGTGCGAGTTCCGGTTCGCCCAGAAACATCAGCATCCGGGCTTTGCCCATTGCGCCACCGGCTGTTTGCTTGTCTGCTAATACCATTGCGACTGCGCTTGCCTTCAATGCCGGGTTTTCAAGGGCATCAACAACGGCGAGATCGGTGGCAGGGTCTAATTTCGTGATGGAAAAAGTTTTGCGAATGTTTTCGCGAGCCTGATCAAAATGACCTTCCTTCATTTGAAGCTGCGCCAGGTTACGGTACGCATTCTGAAAATTCGGGTTTAGCTCTATCGATTCCTGGAAATACTGATAGGCTTCATCACTTCTGTCGGTCCACATTAAAAACCATCCCATGTCATGCGGCATGATGTGCGCCAACGGATCGGCCATTCGTGCCAGTTTGAGCTGTTCCAACGCGGCATCCAGCTTGCCCTCGGCCGCCAGTAATTCACCGTACCACTGGTGCGCAGTTGCGTAGCCCGGATCGATTTCGATAGCCCGTTTGAATTCCGTCCGCGCACCCTCAAGGTCATAGTCATACATGAACTTAATATAGGCCGAGGTGGTTAGCGCACGGGCGGATCGCGGGTTGATGTAGAGCGCTTTATCAATGGCCTCGTGGGCCAATGGAATGTATTCCCGGATGCTCCCGGCTCGGTACTCGGGTATGAGTACGTATGCATCCGCCAGCGCCTCCCAGGCACGTCCGTACTGAGGGTCCAGTGCTAGCGCCTCGCGCAGCGGCTCGACACTGGCGAGCAAGGATGCCGGGGAGCGCTGATTCCACAGGTGGCGGCCAAGCAGATATTTATTGTAAGCCTCGACACTCGCGGTCGAACGGGACTGGATCGAAGCCTGCTCGTTTACGGTCAATGTGACCTTGAGCGCGCTGACAATGGCCTGGGCGATTTCGTCCTGCACGGCGAAGATGTCGTCCAGCTGGCGGGTATAGGTTTCCGACCAGAGATGGGTATCGGTATTCACTTCGATCAACTGCGCGGTGACGCGGATGCGGTCACCGGATTTACGCACGCTGCCTTCGAGGATGTGATCGACCTGCAATTCCCTACCGATTTCCGCGAGTTTTTTGTCGCTGCCCTTGAATGTGAACGACGACGTGCGCGATGGCACGCGCAAACCGTTCACACGCACCAGTACGTTGAGCAACTCTTCCGAAATTCCATCGGAAAAATACTCGTTTTCGGCATCGTCGCTCATGTTGACAAACGGCAACACGGCAACCGACTTTTCATCCGTGCTGAGCGTGGGTGAAGTCACCGGCCCTGGTGTTTGCTCCATACTTGCGCTGGTGAGCGGAGTTGATTCAGGCGAACTGTCCGGTGTGCGGGTCAAAAACTTGTCATAAACAAAGTAGCCCAGCGCCAGGACCAGCACGACGATAATCGTGCGGTCCAGTTTTCGGCCGGTTTGCGGGGCGATGGACTGGCTGCGGTCGATGTCTTTTTCTTTTTTGAGCCCGTCCGGTGTCAGTTCAAACGCCCAGGCGGCGATCAACACCGGTATAAAACCTACCGCCAATAGCAGGAATATGAATCGTGCCACCCAGTCCGGCAGGATCAGGATAGGGATCACGACGTCGATAATCTGCAACAGGAACCAGGAAACAACCAGGTAGGCAACTCCTACCCGGAAGACGTTGCGGCGTTTGAGTTCGGCAAACAGGTTCATGGCCACATATTCATTTTTTTCAGCAGTGCCTGGAAACGCGGGTTTTCACGCAAGGGGTCGTAAATATCCATGCGATTCATGTGAACCATAAAGCCCTGGCTCTCCGCAAACCCTTTTTCAAGATTGTCCAGTGCCAGTTCCGGTTTGTTCAGCATCATCAGGTATGCGGCTTTACCTTGCGCACCGTCGGGATAGACTGGATCCTGCTCCATCAGTTTAAGTGCGTTGCCAGTCAGTTCCGGGTTTTCAAGTGCATCGATAATAGCCAGGTCGGTCGTTGGATCGTACTCCATGATGGTCGCAAGTTCGCGGGCGCGGGCGCGGGCCTCGTCATATCGGCCTGTCCTCATGTTGAGGGTAACCAGGCTACCGATGGTGGACGAGAAGTGCGGATTCATTTCCAGGGCTTGCTCAAAATAGGCATAAGCCTCATCCGTGCGATCGGAAAACATTAAAATCCAACCCATAACATGCGGTATGATCGGCGCCAACGGGTCTGCAATCCGGGCCTGCCTGAGTTGATCAAGCGCAGCATCGAACTGACCTTCTGCGGCCAATAATTCCGCGTACCACTGGTGTGCAGTAGCATATCCCGGGTCGATCTGAATGGCTTTTTCAACGTCAGCGTGAGCACCCTTCAAATCATAGTCATAGTTGAATTTGACGTAGGCAGATGTGGTTAATGCCTGGGCGGATTCCGGATTGATAAGCAGTGCCCTTGCAATAGCTTTGTGGGCCAGCGGTATGTATTGATCAACTGAACCTGCACCATACTCAGGTATCAGCACATAGGCATCCGCCAGGGCCGCCCAGGCCTGACCGAAATTGGCATCTATTGATACCGCTTCGTTCAATGGCTTGGTTGCAGCTAATATTGCTTCAGGTGAACGTTGAATCCACAAATGCCGCCCAAGCAGGTATTTGTTGTAGGCCTCCACGCTGGTGGTTTCGTGGCTTTGAATAGAAGCCTGGTCGTCGCCCGTTAAAGTTACCTTGAGCGCACTGACAATCGCCTGCGCGATCTCATCCTGCACCGCGAAGATATCATCCAGTTGCCTTGTATAGGTCTCCGACCAGAGATGCGTATCGGTATTGACCTCTATTAACTGCGCGGTAACGCGGATACGGTCACCGGATTTGCGCACGCTGCCCTCGAGGATGTGGTCGACCTGCAGTTCGCGGCCGATTACCGCCAGTTTCTTGTCGCTGCCCTTGAAGGTGAACGACGATGTGCGCGATGGCACGCGCAAGCCTTTCACACGCACCAGTACGTTGAGCAGCTCTTCAGAAATACCATCGGAAAAATACTCGTTCTGCGCATCGTCACTCATATTCACAAACGGCAACACGGCGACGGATTTTTCGTCCGGGTTGAGGCTCTCAGACGCCGGCGCGGGAACATTCACCGCGGCAGTCGGCTGCGTCGTAGCCGGTTGGTTCTCTGACGCCAATGTTTCGGCAGGCGCCGGGCTTGATTGGGGCGGGCTGTCCGTTGGTGAAGCAAGGAACTTATCGTAGGCGAAATATGCCAGCGCCAGGGTCAGTGCGATGATGATATTGCGGTCCATCTTGCGACCGGTTTGCCGTGCAATAGACTGGCTGCGGTCGACTTCCGACTCGCGCTTGACGCCTTCCGGTGTCATCTCGAACGCCCAGGCAAAGAACACCGCCAGCGGAAAACCGATGGCCAGCGCCAGCATGAAGACCTGCATCACCCAGTCGGGCGCGTTGATGTTGTCCAGCACCAGGTCGACCACCTGCAGTAACAGCCAGGCCGTGATCACGTAACCGATGGCGACGCGGAAAACGTTGCGGCGTTTGAGCTCGTTGAGCAGGCTCATTGTTGTTGCTCCAGCCATTCGCGGTATTGTCTATCGAGTGCCTGGAAGCGTGGCAGGTCGCGCATGCTGTGAAAGCTCGGGTCGAGGGTGAAGTAGTAAAACTCCCAGGGGCCGAATTGCTCCACCAGGTCTTCCAGATAAGACAGCAGCGCTTCGGAATCACCAGCGATGGCGTAGGCGATGGGTATGGTGCGGACATCCAGTACTCTCAATGCATCAGGTTTGACAACCGCATGATAGGTTGCGACCGCTTCCCGTAGTTTGGCCCGGTCTTGCGTCAGGCCATAGTAAGCGACCCGGTTTAACAGCGTGACTTCGTCATCCCGCTGAGCCAATTCTGCAGATTGCAGGTTTTTATGCATGTCCGTTATCAAGGTTTGCAGCTTGTCCTGCTCACCCCGGTCAAGATAAACCAAAGCCCGTGCAAAATAAGCCCCAAGCGCCCGCCAATCTGTGGACACGTAACCCTCAAGCACCTGGTTGACGAGCTCAGTGTCTGCACTGGCCCGGCCTACAAGAAGAGGACCATCCAGACTTGATACTTCGCCGCCAGAATAGGCATTGACAGACCCGATAAACTGCCTGGCTGATTCGATATCCCCCTGGATCAGGAAAAGATCCAGGAGATTCGCTTTTATATAACTACTTCCAGGGTTCAGAG
>DATCZY010000200.1:0-5598 GCA_036525655.1 Lysobacterales bacterium
AAGAACTGAACAAGACAAATAAGGTAAAGAAAATAACATGGATCTAACTACCAATTGGGCCGGCTTACTGGCCGTGGCAATATTCATAGGTGCCTACTCGCTGGTTATCCTCGAGGAAAACCTTCACCTGCGAAAATCCAAGCCGGTCATCGTGGCGGCGGGCATTATCTGGATGCTGGTGGCTTTCGCCTATATGGCGGCCGGAGACACACACACCGCGGAAGAACTGGTCAGGCACAATCTTCTTGAATTTGCTGAACTATTTCTCTTTTTGCTCGCCGCCATGACATACATCAACACGATGGAAGAGCGCGGCATTTTCGAAGTATTGCGCGCATGGCTGGTCAACCAGGGGTTTTCATTACGGCAGGTGTTCTGGATCACCGGCGGCATCGCGTTTCTGATGTCACCGGTCGCCGACAATCTCGCCACCGCGTTGTTGATGGCAACGGTGGCCATTTCCGTAGGTGGCAGCAATCACCGCTTCGTGGCCCTGGCATGTATCAACATCGTGGTCGCTGCCAATGCCGGCGGCGCCTTCAGTCCGTTTGGTGACATAACGACACTGATGGTCTGGCAGAAAGGTAATTTGCAGTTCACCGAGTTTTTCGCACTGGTCGTTCCATCTATCGTCAATTGGGTTGTGACCGCGAGCATCTTGTCCTTTGCCCTGCCGACAGGACAACCCGAACCGGTAAAGGAAGAGGCCCATCTGCAACATGGCGCGCTGGTGGTGGTGGGCCTGTTCATAGTGACGATTTCAATGGCGGTTTCCTTCCACAATTTCCTGCATATGCCCCCCGTTCTCGGCATGATGACAGGTCTTGGTTTTCTGAAGTTGTTCGGTTACTACCTTCAACGCAGGGACCAGGCCAGGTTGGAACAGGAACTGGTTGAAGACTCGGCACTTGGCATCTCCGCCATGCACGCTCATGGTGAGGCTTCCAAAAAGAACTTCTACGACATTTACACCAACCTGCAGAAGGCGGAGTGGGATACGTTGATGTTCTTCTACGGTGTCATTCTATGCGTGGGAGGACTGGGCGCTTTTGGTTACCTGTCGCTTGGTTCGGAATTGCTCTACATGGGTCTGGGACCGACCATTTCAAACATTCTCGTCGGCGTGTTTTCCGCCCTGGTGGACAATATACCGGTTATGTTCGCAGTACTCGCAATGAACCCGGATATGAGCCAGGGCCAGTGGTTGCTGGTCACATTAACCGCTGGTGTCGGTGGTTCGATGCTGTCCATCGGTTCAGCTGCCGGTGTCGCGGTGATGGGGCAGGCACGTGGCGTCTATACGTTTTTTGCGCATCTTAAATGGGCATGGGCGGTTGTCATCGGCTATGTGATGAGTATCGCCGTGCACTTTTGGATCAATGCCGGGCATTTTTAACGCCCTTGCCGGGGAGAAAGTCCGCGGGATCAGCCAGGTCCGGTTTTTGTTACCGGTTGCTGACCGCGGTCCTTGCTTCGTCCAGTGCAAGGCGCAATGACTCTGCCCATTCACCGAGCATATCCCTGGCAGCGGCTTCATTGCGCACCCTGTTCTGGACCTGGATACGGGTGCGTGTCCGGTCGTATTTGTTGTCGAATGCCTTGACAAGTACGTCGCCGGTCACCGAATCGATCAACTCCATGTACAGGGACATGCTGCCGGCAGATGCTATTGCGCTGCGCTGACCTGCAGTTCCGGGTGTGTCGGGGGACATTACGTCAAGATCAAAAATGGCCGGTTGAACGATCAACACGTCTTCAGCGATGCCATCAACCAGTACATAGCCCCCGTTGTTCTGTAGTTCCTGTCTGAAGACATCGATGAATAATGCCGCCAGCTCTGTTTTTATACGCTGCATGTCCTGCCTGGTGACGGTTTGATTGGGTATGCTGTTCTGTGTTCTCAACCAGTTTTTAGTGAACGCAACCTGGGGCTCTGCCAGGTAAATCCGGTTGTACCGCGAAAGATCAACACCAGGCTTGGCATAAACAAGGGCCATTTTGGCGCCCTTGACAAGGTGCAGGCCATCCACGGTGACCTCGGGTGGATTTCCTTCGATAGCACCGGCGGTGATCGAAAATGCCGTGCAAAAGATCACAGCCGTAAAAATTACTCTGATGTTCACCTTGATTACTCCGGTTGTTATGCAGCATTATTATAGGGTATGCGCGGGCGTGCCAAAGTTTTGAAAACAGCCCGCATGAGAATTATGCAGGGCATCAAATTGATTTCCTGGGGTGTGTCATCCGGGGGAGTTGTGGTGTTCTTAAATGATTCAAGTCAGGTATTTGTTGATTCCTTCTGTACAGATCCACCTTGGCCCTAGCCGCAAATTGGTTCCTTAAGTATTCTTGACCTGAGTCATTTGTCATTCACTGGGGCGGTGCTACCGTGCTTTGCACAATCAAAATTACAAGCGGGTTTTACATGACAGGATTGATTAAAAATCGGGGTATAGCGTCAAAGGTAATGCCGGGACCGGGTTCAACAATGGGAGGTAACCCCCTGTCTGCCTGAGCGGCAAGGGAATAATTACCATGAGCATTACTACATCATTTCCAGCGGAACTCATTACCAAGTACGGCCTGGCCGGGCCACGCTACACGTCTTACCCGACCGCGCTGCAGTTCCACGAGGGTTTTGATGCCGAGGCGTATCGCCGGCATGTCCGCTACAGCAATGATGATCTGATACCGAGACCCTTGTCACTATACGTGCATCTGCCGTTTTGCAAGGAGCTTTGCTATTACTGCGCCTGCAATAAAAAAGTGACACGAAACACCCAGCTTGCCGAGCTTTACCTTGAGCACCTCGATAAAGAAATAGAAATGCAGGGCAAGTTGTTTGACCGGGACCGGCAGGTAATCCAGTTACATTTTGGTGGTGGCACACCCACTTACTACGATGATATTCAACTCAGGCATATCGTCGAGAAGTTATCGGCCAACTTCCTCCTGAGCCGGTCTGCGAGTCGCGAATTCTCCATTGAAATAGATCCGCGAACGGTAGATGAAGTCCGCATCGCGCACCTGGCCGACATCGGCTTTAACCGGGTCAGTATGGGCATTCAGGATTTCGACCCCGCGGTGCAAAAAGCAGTTAACCGCGTTCAGGACGAAGGCAAAACCCTGGCTTTAATTAATGCGGCACGCAAGTCCGGGTTCAATTCGGTCTCGGTGGATTTAATCTATGGATTGCCATTGCAGACCGCCAAGTCGTTTGAAAAAACCATCGACTCGGTATTGACCGTCCGTCCCGACCGCCTGTCGGTTTATAACTATGCCCATTTGCCCCACCTGTTCCGCGCCCAGCGCATGATCACATCGGAGCAGGTACCGGCACCCGAAGTACGTCTGCAGTTACTGGCTTCAACCATTACGAAATTGGTTGATGCGGGCTATGTTTACATCGGCATGGACCATTTTGCATTGCCCGATGACGAACTCTCGATCGCGATGGAAAACGGCACGCTCCAACGTAATTTCCAGGGTTACTCCACCTGCCGTGAAACCGACCTGGTTGGCATGGGCGTCAGCGCAATAGGCAAAGTCGGTAACAGTTTCGTACAGAATTTAAAAGACATACGCGACTGGCAGGCCGCGATCGATATCGGTGAACTACCGGTGTGGCGGGGCCTGAGTCTGAGTGGTGAAGACCGTCTCCGGCGCGGGGTTATCTCGGCAATCATGTGCCAGGGCTTTGTCCGTTTTTCCGAGTTCGAGCAAAAATACGGTATTGATTTCAATGACCATTTTGCCCTGGAGCTTAAGTCGCTCAAGCCGTTGGAAGAAGATGGCCTGATCGAGTTATCCGAAGGAAGTATCGAGGTTACGCCCACTGGTTTGTTGCTTCTGCGCGCGATCGCGATGAAGTTTGATGAATATCTGATCAACGATTTACAAGGAAAATCTTACTCGAAGGTCATTTAGTCTTTCTGTTAAGCTATAATCCACTGCTAATTTGAACCCTTGGCACTGGATTTAGCGATATATGAGCTCTGATATACAGCAGAAACCTTATTTTCCTGAACGTATACAAGTAGCGTGCAGTCAGTGCACACTCGGTGATCTTTGCCTTCCCCGCAGTCTCGACGCCGCCGGCGTTGAACAATTTGAACATATCGTAAATAAATCCCGCCCCATACAACCGGGCGAGCATATTTTTCGTGCAGGAGATAAGTTCCAGTCAATTGCAGCGGTCCGCGCGGGTTGTTTCAAAAGTTACGTGATCGACAAAAATGGCGAAGAACAGGTGTTGGGTTTTTACCTGCCCGGTGAAATCATCGGTTTTGATGCGATACACGAGAAAACACACAAGGCCAATGTGGTTGCGCTCGATACCAGTTCGGTTTGCGGACTCAGCTTTGAGTCGGTTACCGATATGGCAAGACAGTTGCCAAAGTTGCAGGAAGAACTTTTCCGTGTCATGAGCTTGCATATTTCCGAACTCGAGGCGAGTGCTGCTGATCTCAGTGCCGAGGAAAGGATTGCGAGCTTGCTGTGCTCGCTTTCAAAGCGGTTCGCAAGCCGGGGATACTCCGCCAAGGAGTTCAACCTGAGTATGTCGCGCCGGGACATCGCCAGCAACCTGCGTCTTGCTACCGAAACCATTTCGCGTGTTCTTGCTCGCTTTCAAAGCGCGGGCATCATCCGTGTCAACCGTAAGAAAGTGGCAATACTGGATTCGGATAAACTGAAAGAGCTGGCGCGCCGCGACACGTGCTAACCGGCGCTCGCGGAGGCCGGGACTGAACATCCGGGTCCATGCGAACGATATGCGTTTTTCTCAACACCGCAGGTTGGTCCGTTGAATAAACTTCTTGTCCTGGCGGCAGACGCCGCAAAATATACCGCTCTCATCGAGGCAGCCGGTTTACAGCAGCTGGAAATCAGGTCTGCCGGTGACGATGGTTCTGCACGATCCCTGGTTGCCGGTTGCAATATTGTTCTGGGCGACCCGGCACTGGTCACCAGGGTGCTGCCATATGCCGATCGGCTCGAATGGGTGCAGTCGAGTTGGGCCGGTGTCGATCTCCTGTGTCGTGCGGGTTTGCGCCAGGACTATGTATTGACCAATGCAAAAGGCATGTTCGGTCCACTGATAAGCGAATACGTCATGACCTATGTATTCGCGCTGGAGCGACAATTGTTCCGCATGCGCAGCAATCAACTTGAGCAGCGCTGGCAGCCTTTGTCCTATCGTCCGGCGAAGGATATCAGGCTTGGCATCGTTGGCCTTGGATCGATAGGCCGGCATCTGGCGCTAACCGCACGGCATTTCGGTATGCGCGTGACCGGTCTCAACCGTTCCGGAAGGCCTTGTGATGAGGTTGAGAAAGTCTACACGGCCGATGATATGGGCGGCTTTTTGGCCGGTCTCGATTACGTGGTCCTCACCCTTCCGGCCACGCCCCAAACCCTGCATCTTATCAATGCCGATACACTCAAGCTGATGAAGCCTTCAGCCGTGTTGTTCAACGTGGGGCGGGGCAACAGCGTCAACGAGGCCGATCTGGCCGCTGCCCTCAGGGGAGGGGTTATCGGTGGTGCGGTGCTGGATGTATTTGAAAGCGAACCATTGAGCCGGGAAAGTCCGTTGTG
>DATCZY010000201.1:0-8134 GCA_036525655.1 Lysobacterales bacterium
GCGAACGGCCGTGGCCTTGGAAAGATCCTGGCTGACGGATCTGCGAACCGATGAAAACCCGCCATTGTTTTCAAGCGAAAGACGGCCCGCGAACTTCAAACCTTCAACGGTTTGCGACATGCCACCGGCTGAAAGCCCGCCCATCACGCCGTCATTGATCGAGCGCCAGGGCTCGATGTCCATATTGATGTTTACGATTGCCATAAGGAATACACTCAAAATCACGTTACACCACCATACGCAACCCCGGTAAGCCCGGCCATATCCTTCTTGAAGGTGGTGAGGTCGTCAATATTAAACCCGCTCAGATGTCGATGACCGGTTGCACGGGCCATGACCTGCATTAACTCAACGGCGGCTTTGAAGTAGTTTGCCAGCCTCTCGGCGGCGATATCAACCGGCAGACGGGCGCGAAGATGCGGCTTTTGCGTGGCAATGCCGACCGGGCAGTTATTGGTATGACAGGCACGCATACCCAGGCAGCCAATAGCCTGTAGTGCCGAGTTCGATACGGCAATACCATCGGCGCCCAGCGCCATTGCCTTGGCAAAATCGGCAGGTGTGCGCAGGCCACCCGTGGCAATCAGGGTTACCCCGCCCGCCTTGCAGTTATCCAGGTGGCGCCGGGCCCTGGCGAGGGCGGGTATCGTGGGCACCGAAATATTGTCTCTAAAGATCAACGGGGCCGCGCCCGTTCCGCCGCCACGTCCGTCAAGAATGATGTAGTCAACGCCGATTTCGAGCGCGGCGTCGATGTCTTTCTCGATGTGCTGTGCGGATAGCTTGAAACCCACGGGGATACCGCCGGTTTTTTCACGAACCTCGGTTGCAAAATCTCTAAACTGGCTCAATTGTGTCCATTCCGGAAAACGTGCGGGTGAAATCGCCGCCTGGCCTTCCGCTAATTGACGAACCTCGGCAATCTTGCCCTTCACCTTGCTACCGGGCAGATGTCCGCCGGTGCCGGTTTTTGCGCCCTGTCCGCCTTTGAAATGAAAAGCCTGGGTTTTCTTGACCTTGTCCCACGAAAAGCCGAAGCGCGCAGAGGCCAGTTCATAAAAATACCGGGAGTTTGCCGATTGTTCTTCGGGCAACATACCGCCTTCACCCGAGCAGATGCCGGTACCGGCGAGTTCCGCACCTTTCGCAAGCGCAACTTTGGCCTCTTCCGATAGCGCCCCAAAACTCATGTCGGACACAAACAGTGGAATATCCAGCTTTAGCGGTTTCGCAGCGTTCGGGCCGATAATCAGATCGGTGCCGACCGGTTCTTCATCGAGCAGTGGCAGGCGGTGCAACTGGCTCACCACGAACTGCAGGTCATCCCACTTGGGCAGGCTGTCGCGTGGAACACCCATGGCGGCGGATGGTCCGTGGTGGCCGACCTTGCTGAGTCCCTCACCCGCCAGTTTGCGTATCAGCTTGACGTGGGGTTCATCGTTCGTGCCCACCGGGTCCTGGAACAGGCCCTGATAGGTATCGCGCTTGTAGGGCTGCGGGTGTTTCTTTGCCCAGGCTGCGATCTCATCTTCATCAACATAAACGGTGTCGTTTTCCACCCAGGCCGTGAATTTTGGCAGGGTCTCGGCGTTGTTGTATTCGCTGATACCGGAATCGAGACGATAGTCCCAGCCGTGCACCCCGCAAATCAGATTATCACCTTCGACCGAACCATCTGACATCAGCGCACCCCGGTGTGCGCAGCGCCCGTATAAAACAGAAACTTCATCATCAAAGCGCACGATAACCAGGTCAACATCAGCGACCAAAGCATAGGCCGGTTTTCGGTCTTCCAGTTCGTTCCAGTTTTGTATCGCGATTTTGTTCATTTTCAAGAAGCCTTTTCGGGGTTTAGGGTGATCATTGAAGAGCGAATCAGTACTGTTTTCATCCTAGCATGAAGTACGTCAAAAGAACTTCGGGTAAAAGGGACCCTTGTTTTCCGCTGGCGCCACAGCTTCGCTATGCCCTGACTTTTTTCTTTAGACTTTACTTGATTCAAGGTACATTGCTGCCAATGAAATTTTCATGGGCAGAATTACGCCGGCGCAAAGTGGTGCGCGTAACGGTCGGTTATATGATCGGTGCCTGGGTGTTGCTGCAGGTGGGCGACACCCTGTTTGGTCTGCTGGAATTTCCCGGCTGGGCCGGCAAGGTGCTGGTGGTGCTGCTGTTGCTTGGTTTACCGCTGGCCATTTTTCTCGCATGGGCATTCGATATAACGCCCGAGGGCATTATCGCCACCGATGCGGAGCAGCCGCCACCCGCCAGGCGTTTCGAGTTTGCCGACCTGGGCACCATCGATATCGCGCAGCTCGATCTCGGCCGGCCGCAACTCACGCCATTGATCGGGCGCAGCGAAGAACGCCAGACCCTTGCCCGCAAACTCGACGCAGCCGCGGCCGGTGCAGGCAGCATCGTGTTGATCGGCGGCGAACCGGGTGTCGGCAAGACGCGGCTGGCTGAAGAGGCGCTGGAGCTGGGTTTGCAACGCAGCATGCTGCCGCTGGTAGGTCACGCCTACGAGGAGCACGGCGCACCTTTTATCACCAGCAGTGAAATTCTCGAGGATGTGATCCGGGCATTACCAGCCGACGTATTGAAAAATGCGTTGGGTGATACCGCGCCGGAGATCGCGCGCCTGCTGCCCGATTTGCGCCGCCTGTTCCCGGATATCCCCGAGGCAGTCGAGCTGCCGCCCGAGCAACAACAGCGCTACCTGTTCAATGCCATGCTCGATTTCACCCAACGCCTCAGCCAGGCCTGTCCGTTGGTTTTTCTGCTCGATGATTTACAGTGGGCGGATGAATCGAGCATCCTGTTGCTGGAGCACGTTGCAGCGCAGGTGCCGCGCATGCCGGTGTTGATGGTCATCACCTACCGTGACGTTGCCGCCGAGATGGGCGAGCCGTTCAAAAGGGTCCTGGCGCAGCTTTCACGCCGCGACTACGTCACCCGTATGCCGCTGCGGCAGCTGGGCCGCGATGATGTCGCCGCACTGCTGGAAAGCCTCGGCGGCAAGGGCGCGCCGGACGAGGTGGTCGATATTATCCACAGCGAAACCGAGGGCAATGCCTTTTTTGTGAAATCGGTCTATCAGCACCTGGCGGAAGAAGGACGGTTGTTCGACGCCAACGGCAAGTGGCTGACCAATATCGATACCGACGATCTCGCGGTACCGGAGGGCGTGCGCCTCGTCATCGAACAACGTCTGCAGCGTTTGAACGCACTGACAATAAAAACCCTGAACCTCGCCGCAGTCATCGGCTTGCGCTTCGTGCTCACCGTGCTCGAAAAAACCTATGGCGAATCGCCGGATGATGTGCTGGAGGCCATCGAAGAGGCCGAAACCGCGGGGATGATCTTTGCAACCGCCGGCCAGCGCGAGATCGGTTATGAATTTGCGCATGCGCTGGTGCGCCAGACATTACTCGACCAGCTATCCCTGGCGAGGTTGCAGCGCGTGCACCTGCGCATCGCAACGGCGATGGAGAGCCTCTACGGCGACAGTGGCAAGAAAGCCGCAGATATCGCAAAACACCTCTACCTTGCCGGCTCTTCTGCGGATACCGAAAAGGCCCGGCATTTTCTCGAATTGACCGGTCAGCAGGCGCTCGCAACCTCCGCCGCAGACGAGGCGGTCGATGCTTTCGGGCGCGCCCTTGAGCTCGATATCAGCGAGACTCAACGGGCGCACTTGCTCAACAAACGGGGCGTGGCCTACCGCATGCTGGGGCGCTGGGAGGACGAGGCACGGGACTGGCTCGAAGCGTTGCCCACCTTCGAAAAACTCGGAGAGCGGCCGCTGGTCGCGCGACTCTGCTGGGACCTGGCCTACAAGTACTCCTGGGCCAACCAGTTGGCGGAGGCAGAATCCCTCGCCAGGCGTGGCCTTGAGGCGGTCGGCGAGGAGCCCAGCGCCGCACGCTGCCAGCTGCTGGCGGCGTTCGGTATGTGTGCCGGTGAACGCCTGGTCTACGAGGTGTGGGAAGGATACCTGGAAGAAGCCATCGCCATGGCTGAACAGCTTGGTGAAGAGCGCCTGCTGGGCTGCGATATCCTGATGGGTAAACAGTACCTCGGTGAGCACTGGCTCAAGGCCGGGCTGCACGCAGAAACAGCGGATCGCGCGATCTCGATAGTGCGCCGCGTGGGTTCACCCTGGGAACTGTCCAGTGCGCTCGGCGCCTCGTTTTTGGGGTACATGTGCAACGGGCGTTTCGACGACGTGGAGTCCTCCCTTGAGGAAGCCCTGTCACTGGCCCGCAAGCACTGTGACTTCGGCAACGAAGGGCATGCCCTGATCACACATGGCACGGTGCAATGCTACCGGGGCAACCTTGCAGAAGGCCTGGCGACGTTGGAAGAACGCGCCAATTGGTCACGCTCGGTCAACTTTGCCTGGAATGGCGTCATACAGCAGATGCTGGGCATGGCGCTTTTCTGGAACGGCGACTGGGACGAAGCGCGACAAATCGCAGATGAGATCACGTTGTCGCCCATCAGCGGCACCATGTTTGGTATGGAGCCCGCTTTCAAAATGCTACTGATGGCTTATGCGGGAGATCCCGGCGTTACCGCGTTGATCGATGAGCTGCGACCCAGGTTGTGCGTGGCCGGACAGGAAAATCCGATTGGCTCGTGGGTGGCCGGCATGGCGATGCTCGAGACCGCGGCAGTGCTCGGCATGCGTGCCGAGTGCGCGGCGCTGTATGCCTGTGCAGTACAGTTGAGCGAAGCCGGAAGCCGGGTGGTGATAAACCTTGGACTGGCAGAAAAACTCGCCGGCATCGCAGCGGCTGCAGATGCGAACTGGCCGCTGGCCGAACAGCACTTCGATACCGCCACGGCGCAGGCCGAGGGTATGGGTAATGTTCTGGAACTTGCCGAACTACTGCGCTGGCGCGCGCAAACCTTGCTCTGGCGCAACGCTGCCGGCGACCGTGACCTGGCAAGAAAGCTGCTGACGCGGGCGGGCGAGTCTTATGCCGCCATTGGCATGAAACAACACGTCGCGGTCGCGGATGGGTTGATGCCCGCCGCAAAGGGTCAGGGATCAGCGTAAAAAAGTGAAAAAGTGAAGACATCCACGTCGCTTAAACCCGGCAGGGGCCAACAGCGCGCGTGGTGGAACAAACTGGCAGCTCACCCGGTGAATCAGGCCGGGCCGTGATCAGGAGAAAAATATCGTGAACCCAGTGCATTTGCCCGGCAGTTACCGCCCTGCATACGTGTTTTTATTGATCGTTGCGATGCTGTTGGCAGGCATCCGGCCACTGGCCGCAGACGAGCCTTCTTCCAGCCACCAGGCTACACCGGGGGGCTACCAGGAGCTGGTTGAACTGCTCGATGACTTCCTCGAATTCCGCGACCCGCAAGGCCGGCAACCACGGCAGATCATCCGCGATGTGGCGGGGCAAAGCATCGACCCGGTTGCCGATTACAGTAAAAAAAGCATCGCCTGGCAAAGTGAACAGATGCGCCAGTTTCAGGACAGGATAGAGCGCCTGGATGTGACTTCGTGGACGCAGGCGCAACAGGTTGATTACCTGGCCGTGCGCTCCCGGCTCGATCAGTATCAGTTCATTTTGAAACGCACCCGGCCATGGGCGCGTGACCCGGGGTTTTACGTCGACATGATGCTGCGTGTCACCTTTACCGACCTGCCACTGGAAGGTGAAGCCCTGGATGATTTTCTGAAACAGATCAGGGCCGTCCCCGTGCTGGTCGCCGAAGCCTATAAGCACCTCGATGATGTCGCGGCCGATTACGCCGACCTGGCCATCCATAATCTCAATGCATCTGACGGCGTTGGTCACGGCTATCCTTATCGCGCCCAGCCCCCGGCGGGCGTGCTGGGCTGGTACGACGATTTACTCGATCGCGCCGCCAGCCAGCCCGCCCTGCTTGAAGATATCCGCGCCGCCCGTGCCGCAGTGCAGGGTTTTGCCGCATGGCTGGAACAACAACGCCCCGGCTGGACGGCCGCCGCGGGCGTCGGTGAGGCCGCGTTTGACTGGTACCTCAAGCACGTGAAACTGATGCCGTGGACCTCCGCCGAGATCGTCGTGCTCGGGCAGCGCGAGCTGGATCGCCTATGGGCGGACTACGCGCTCGAGAGACATCGCAACCGCGCCTTACCCGAGCTCGAACCGGCTGTCAGCGCTGAAGATTACCAACAGCGAATCGATGCAACAGACAAGCACATCCGTGCATTCCTGGCACAACAATCGATTATCACGGTGCCCGGTGACATTGGCGAACTGGATACCAACGCGCCGTGGATCGTGCGGCCCTCGGGAAGGAATTTCTGGGAGGAAATCCAGTTTCGCGACCCGTCACCCGACCACCTGCACGCGGTGATACCCGGCCACCGCTTCGACGGCATACTGGCATCGCGCATCGACCACCCGGTGCGTGGAAAAATATACAGCGCGGCGCGTGTCGAGGGCTGGGCGACCTACCTGGAAGAGGCCATGATACATGCGGGACTGTTTGACGAGCTTCCGAGGGTGCGTGAGCTGATCCAGATTTTCGGTATTTTTCGCGCGGCGAGGGTGCCGGCCGATGTCTGGCTGCAAACCCGGCGAATGAATGTTGAACAAGTGATCGATTATTGGCTGCCACGCGTGCCATTCCTGGATAGAAACGTCGCCCGTGTCGATGCTGAAATTTATCTGCGCCGGCCGCCGGGCTACGGCATTGGCTACACCATTGGCAGCCTGCAAATGCAACGCTTGCTGGCAGATTGCAAACGCCTTCAGGGCGATGACTTCGACCTTAAGGCGTTTCACGATGCCCTGATGACGTCGGGAAGGTTGCCTTTGTCGCTGTTGCGCTGGGAAATGACGGGCCTGGATGACGAGGTCAAGCAGTTCTGGAAGCGGGACCCCATTCCGGACTAAGCGCGTTGCGCGAACGGGGGTCGAACGGGGTCAGGGTAATTTACTCTGGCACTTTACTCTGACCCCAAAACTTTCTTGAGCTACACTCGCCTTTTCTCTCAGGAAAAACCCTCGTGTCTGCACAACGTCATTTTTATCGGCCCGAAGACGGGCATGGATTAAAGCACGATCCGTTCAATGCCATTATCGCACCGCGGCCCATTGGCTGGGTTTCAACAAGAAGCGCCATGGGGCAGGTCAACCTGGCGCCTTACAGTTTTTTCAATGCATTCAATTATCGACCGCCGATTATCGGTTTCTCCAGTATCGGATTCAAAGACAGTGTCAGCAATGCGCAGGAAAGCGGAGAGTTTTGCTGGAACCTGGTCACGCGCTCACAAGTTGAAGCAATGAATCAAACAAGCGCGGCGGTTTCGAGTGACGTTGACGAGTTTGAACTCGCCGGTTTAAAAAAGCGCGAGTCAACCATCGTCGCTGTGCCTCACGTGGCAGACTGCCCGGTGGTCATGGAGTGCAAGACCACACAGATTATTCAGTTGCAGTCCGCTCTAGGCAAAAAGTGTGAGACCTGGTTGGTGCTCGGCGAGGTCGTCGGCGTACACATCCTGGAGACCCTCATTGAAGATGGTGTCTACCAAACCACAAAGGCAGAACCTGTTATGCGCGGTGGTGGGCCGTCAGACTATTTCGGCATATCGGAGGCCAACAGGTTTCAGATAGCCCGGCCCAAATAGTTCTGCGCAAGCTCGGAGGCAAAGGACTTCGACCCTTTTTAGTCGTTTGAGTATATAAACATGATGAAGCTCAAGTATTACATTTGCGATGTGTTCACGGACCGGCGCTTCGGCGGCAATCAACTCGCCGTGCTGCCCGATGCCAGGGGGCTTGATGACCGGCAAATGCAACAGATTGCCAGGGAATTCAATTTTTCGGAAAGCACCTTTGTTTTCCCGGCGGATGAAGGGCATACGCGCAAAGTGCAGATATTCACACCCACCAGGGAGGTGCCCTTCGCAGGACACCCGAATATCGGCACGGCATTTGTACTGGCAACGGCTGGCGAACTTGGAGAAATTGGCGAATCCAGGGAGGTCGTTTTTGAAGAGAAAGCCGGCCTGGTTCGTATATCCATATGCAAATCCGAACAGGGTTTCATAAGCTGTGAACTCAAGGCTCCCCAGTTGTTTTCCCTCGGCAAAGAACTGCCAGCCGAAATGGTGGCCGAGGCC
>DATCZY010000202.1:0-3602 GCA_036525655.1 Lysobacterales bacterium
TGCGGGCGCAGGCCAGCATCGCGACCGCCGCTTCGGGAATCATCGGCATGTAAAGGGTGACGCGGTCTCCGCGTTTGGTTCCAAGCTTTTTAAGTGCGTTGGCCATACGGCAGACGCTCTTGTGCAGTTGCCGGTAGGTGATGTGCTTGTCACGTTTCGGATCATCACCTTCCCAGATGATGGCGGTCTGGTCGCCGCGTTTTTCGAGATGCCGGTCGATACAGTTGTAGCAGGCATTGAGCGTGCCATCCTCAAACCAACGTATGTGTACGTCTTTACGGTCCCAGGAAACATCTTTAACCTTGCTGAAAGGTTTTATCCAGTTGATTCGACGTGCCTGTTCAGACCAGAAGCCGGCATTGTCCTCCACCGACTGGCTGTACATTTCTTGATATCGTTGTTGGTCAACGTGGGTGCGCGCGCTGGCTGCAGGGATAACAGGATAAATTTTGCTCATAGTCTTTCTCTACTTTCTTGGGTTGCCAATCCGACAGGTTTCTAGCTCCAGGTCATACCTGGCCGCCAGCCCCATCGCCATAATAGCCCGGCCCCGAAAAACAAACCCCCAAGGTGAGCATAATGTGCCACTTGCGGCATTGCACCCGTCACGCCGAATATTAACTCAGCGCCACCATAAATGAGCACAAACCATTTTGCCTTAATCGGTACCGGGAAAAAAATAAGAAATAATTTAGCGTTTGGCCACATGACCCCGTAGGCCAGCAGGAGTCCGAAAACCGCACCGGATGCGCCAATGGTTGGATAAACATTGCCGCTGATGTATTGAACCAGTAATTGAATCAAACCGGCGCCCAGAACACAGACGAAATAGTATTGCGCGAATTTTCGGCTGCCCCACATTTTCTCTACCGGCAATCCGAACATCCATAGCGCAAACATATTGAAAAACAGATGGTTGAAGCCGCCATGCAAAAAAGCATAAGTGACCAATTGCCAGGGTTGGAAGTAGTTGCTGTATAAAGGCCACAACGCCAGTTGCGCCGAAATGTTCTGGAGTAAAAAGACTGCCACGCAAACAGCTATAATGCCGATGGCCATCGGTGGCCTGGTAACTTGCTGCATTATTAGCTGCCGGTTCAAATATACTCTCCAGAAAAGCCTAACGCTGGATTACAATATTACAATGACTACAAAAAACCTGCTTGACTCACATCATGTAAAAATGGTGACCGTATATGCTTCTTCCAGCGCCGCACTCAAGCCCGTTTATTATGATGCGGCCAGGCGTTTAGGTGAAATTTTGGCGCTTGCCGGAAAGTCTATCATCTATGGCGCCGGTGGCGGTGGCTTAATGGGGGCGATGGCCGATGGCGCGCTGAGTAAAAACGGCGAAGTGTACGGTGTGGTGCCGGGGTTTCTGCAGGACCTCGAGCTGACACATCGTGGTTTGACCGGGTTGAAGGTCGTCGGTGATATGCGTATGCGTAAGCATCTCATGTTGCAGGATTCACACGCCGTGGTGACTTTGCCGGGTGGTTCAGGTACCTATGAAGAACTTTTCGAAGCCCTGACCATGAAGCGTCTGGGCCAATGGGTGGGGCCGGTCATCATCATCAACACCAATGGGTTTTACGATGGTCTGCTGGAGTTTCTCGGGCACAGTGTCGCAGAGAGGTTCATGGGTCGCAGCCATTTGAACATGTGGTCCGTGGTCGATGAACCTGAGCAGGTTCTTGAGGCCATTGAGAATGCTTATGCGTGGGAAAGTGATGCGCTTGAGTTCGCCAATGTAACTACCGCCAACGCATGACAGGCGAAGCGCCACAGACCATTCGGAAACTCCCGGCCGCGAGCGGTTTGGCCTGGGTGTCAGGAAGCTGGGGGTTGATTAAAAGACAACCCTTGCGCCTGTTGCTGATCAGCCTGTTCTTTCAGCTTATCCTGAGCTTTTCGCAAACAGGTGCGCTGGGCCTGGTGGTTATTCTTTGTCTACCCGTATTGAGCGCCGGTCTTTTGCACGCATTTTTTCTTGTCGAGCAAGGCGCCAAGCCCATGGTGGCAGTATTGTTTACGCCGTTTACCGCGAAGGGGAGTGTCGGTTCTCTATTGCTGTTGGGCGGGGTCGCAATGGCCATCGCCCTGCTGGTTGTTTCATTCTCGATGGCAGGACAAATGCTGGATATTGATCCGGATATTCTTGTCCGCATAGAACAGGGCGACCTCGATGCACTGCGGCTTATCGACCCGCAGGTCATGGAAAGCGCGGTGTTGGCAATGGCCCTGGGTGCAGCCATTAGCGGCAGTATCACTTATTTCGCGGTGCCGTTGATCTGGTTTCGGAAATACGCGATGGGCACTGCCCTGATAACAGGCTTGAAAGCCCTGGGTCGTAACTGGAAGCCCTTGCTCGTGATCGGATTTTTTCTCGCGATATTGGCTGTGCCAATTATCCTGCTGTTCGGCTCTTTTTATCTTTCGGCGATCAGCGAAGGAGCGGGTTCGTCATTACTGGCGTTCCTGTTGATGCTGATCGGGCCGTTGTTTCAGCTATTGCTGTTTGGTACCCAGTACCTGGCGTTCAGGGATATTTTCGGCCTGGATGAAACGGCCGTACCCGCGCATAAAAACAGCGATCAGTTAGTGGCCTGATCCGCTTCTGTTTCTTCATCCGGTTTCTTTTCAGGGACCAGGATGCGCGCAAAAATTATCCCGATTTCAAACAGCAACCACATCGGCAATGCCAATAAGGTTTGAGATATGACATCGGGTGGTGTCAGGACCATTCCCAGCGCAAAAGCGCCGACGATAATATAGGGCCGCCAACTCACCAGCTTGGCCGTTGTCGTTATACCTGTGGCCACCAGGATGATGGTCGCAATCGGTACTTCAAAGGTGATGCCAAACGCGAGAAACAGCGTCATGACGAAATCCAGGTATTTGCTGATGTCCGTCATCACGGCCACGCCTTCGGGCGCTATGCGGGTTAAAAATCCGAATACCAGCGGAAAAACAACGAAATAGGCAAAAGCACAGCCGGTATAAAAAAGAAAAACCGACGAAAGCAATAAAGGCCGGGCCAGTCTTTTTTCGTGTTTGAATAAGGCTGGCGCAACAAATGCCCATAGTTGATACAAAACCACCGGGATCGAAATCATGATGGAGATCAGCAGTGTCAGTTTGAATGGTGTCAGAAAAGGCGATGCCACGTCGATGGCTATCATGCTGCTGCCTTCCGGCATCTGCGCCATCATCGGTGATGCCATGGTTTCATACAGTTGGCGTGAAAACGGCAGCAGGGCGACCAGCACCACAACGACGGACAGGCAGGCCTTGAGCAGGCGGCTGCGAAGTTCTACCAGGTGCTCGAGAAAACTCAGCTCGCGATCTTCTTCGGCGCTTTCAGACATTTTCAGACTTTCCGCTATCGGCTTCCTGAGTCTTGTCAGGTTCCGGGGCGTTTGTTGGTAGTGGTTCCGGTCCGGCGGCCGTATTTGCTTTTTGGTCGCCCATCTTGAAGGCCGGAGTCTCGCTCAGTTCCCTGCCGATCTGCTTCAGTTCGTCGCTGGCTTTTTTTATCGGCTTGGATAGGTCGGCTTCCGCCATTTCGGCTTCAATGGTATTTTTGAGGCTGATCCAGCTCA
>DATCZY010000203.1:0-10770 GCA_036525655.1 Lysobacterales bacterium
GTATATTGTTCATGTTGATAATCGTATCGGGCCAGTTCGACCGGACGCATGTTGCGGATATTCCAGACGTGGAAGAACTCGTGCGCAACAACCCCCAGCCAATATATATAGTCTTTTCGGTCACGCATCTGCCTCCGGCCCGTCATGATAACGCTGCTGTGGTCGTGCTCGAGGCCACCTTTGGATTCGACGATGAAGTTCATGAACCAATAAGGTTTTTCGAGTGGATTGATGCCCCAGAATGACTGGGTCTCAGCAACAATTTTTTCCACATCACCCGCAGCTCGGACACCATCCCAGAACTTGTTCTCACCCACATTCAGCAACACGTAATCCTGAGCATCACGGCTAAACCGATAAGCCGGCGCCTCGGCCACAGCCACCGGGCTGTCTACCAGTTCGTCATAGTTCTCTGCCTGGAAACTGCCACCATCCGGGGCGAGTCCCATGGCGGTAAACGCGCGGCCCCAGTCTGCATCATTCTCAATGTGTAAAACCTGCGGCAGATCACGGCTCTGCTGGGTCTACAGGAAAACCGATGTGCCATTGATGAGAGAAAAATCCCGGCTCGCCCAGCTGGTGCTGACATTGATCTCCGGTGTGAATACCTCGTAGCTGACAACCAGCATTTCTGTTTGACCCGTATCGACCTGCCAGCGGTCCTTACTGACTTTTTGCAGGGATAGCGAAGCACCATCTGCAGAAGTTGCAGAAATGCGATTGACGTTAGCAGCGTAATCCCTGATCAGGTAGGACCCTGGCGTCCAGTTCGGCATGATCAACTCGGTCACCGGTTTGCTGACGGGAAACTCAGAACGCACCAGGATAAGCTGTTCCTTATCCCTCGGGAAGCTTACCGTATGTTCGACCACACCGTCTGCCGGCGCCGCTTGCGAAAACAAGCACATTCCGGCAAAGGCCCACGCAAACCTGAATCTCCAGGACGGGCGAAACCAGGCCAATGATGTGGCAAACAACAAACGCAAAATTACTTCAACTTTTCAAACTTGCTGACGATCAGCATCGACAGTTCCAGTGCCTGCTCATAATTCAAACGTGGGTCTACAATTGATTTGTAGGCCCGTTCCAGATCGATTTCATTCAGGTTTCTGGCTCCGCCGGTGCATTCTGTGACGTCTTCACCAGTCAACTCAAGGTGCACACCACCGAGGTGAGAACCATGCTGGTGATGTAGCTCGATAGCCGTTTCCGTTTCAGTCATGATATTGCGGAATCGCCGGGTCTTGATACCTGATGAGGTTGTTTCAGTATTGCCATGCATGGGATCACATACCCACAATACCGGTGAGCCCTGGTCCTGCGCTGCTTTGATCAATGGCGGTAATCTGGTTTCTATTTCGGATGCACCCATCCTGTGGATCAGCACTATACGTCCCGGCTCATCATCAGGGTTGAGTATTTCGAGTAAACGTTGAAGTTGCTGTGTGCTGGCACTTGGCCCCACCTTGATACCAATTGGATTACGTATGCCCCTGAAGTACTCGACATGTGCGCCATCGACATCTGCCGTGCGCATACCGATCCACGGAAAATGCGTGGTCAGATCAAACCAGCCCTTCTGACGTGGAACCTGGCGGGTCAGTGCCTGCTCGTAGTGCAGATGCAGGGCTTCGTGTGAGGTATAGAAGTCCACGCGCTTCAGAGCCCCTGCACGACGGCCTGAAATGGTCTCCATGAAGTTCACGGCGCGACCGAGGCTATCGGCCAGGCGCTGGAACTCCTCGGCGAGCGGTGAGTGCTGCACCCAGCTCAGGTTCCAGTACTCGGGGTGATGCAAATCCGCAAAGCCCCCGTCAACCAGCGCACGGACAAAATTCATCGTCATCGATGACATCGCATGACCCTGGATCAGACGGCGCGGATCGGGCCGCCTTGCTTCGGGGGTGAATTCGACCGAGTTAACAAGATCGCCACGATAGCTGGGCAGAGCCACCCCATCGCGCGTCTCAAGATCGGATGATCGTGGCTTGGCATACTGTCCCGCAAAACGGCCAACCCTGACAACCGGCTTTTGGAGACCGTGTGTCAAAGCCAGGCTCATCTGCAGGAGCACTTTTAGACGGTTGGTAATGACTGCCGAATTACATTCTGCAAAACTCTCGGCACAGTCACCACCCTGTAAAAAGAACCGGTTTCCAGCCTGCGCCTGGGCAATCTGCTCCTTTAGTGACAAGATTTCCCAGGAGGTCACCAACGGCGGCAGGCGCGATAGCTCTTCAAGGGTTGCTTGCAGTTCTGCCTGGTCCGGATAATTGGCCTGCTGCTTGGCCTCCTTCGATTGCCAGGAGGTTGGCAGCCAACCATTGTCCTTCACTGGATTTTCCAGGTTTTCTGCTTTTTGATTCATTGTTTAAATTCCAATTGTTCTGCTTTCGATCGTTGAAAGTTTTTTTGCGGAGCTCAGCGCTTACGCGGACGATAGGTTACCCATAAAGTAATTAAACCCAGTGCGACATACCAGACCAAAGTCCACTTTGGCATACTCATACCCATGAAGGTCCATAATACCTCGGCGCAGCTTCCGGAACCTCTCAGCACGGTGGAAAGCACCTCGGTTAAGGGAAAGTTTTCCAACATGTAATTTAAGCCAGGACCACATTCGGGGACTTCTCCCGGTGGCAGACCCTGCAGCCAGACATGACGGCCTGCTATTGAAGCACCCGTGGCTGCGCAAGCGACAAGCAACCACGCATATATTTGTTGCCCTATCCTTGCCGGGTTATGCAAGGCAGCCAGCAGCGCAATAGCCGCCATGGCGAAAAAAACCACCCTTTGAAAAATGCACAAGGGGCAGGGATCAAGGTAGTCGACATACTGGTTATATAACGCAAAACCAATCAGCGCTGCACAGCAGACAACAACACACAAATTCCACATTCTTGGCGTAATTTTGTTCAACATTCCTATTCCAGTTATTTGCCGTATACGGGGCAGTGTAGCCAATTTCACTGTTATAATTTAAGCAATTTCTTTCAGGGTAGTGACTGTACAGTAATGAAAGCAAAAAATGCACAATTAAAGACAGAAATCAGGGCACCGAGAGGCACGACTTTAAGCTGCAAGGGCTGGCATCAGGAAGCGGCCATGCGCATGCTAATGAACAACCTGGACCCGGATGTTGCTGAAAAACCCGATGAATTGATCGTTTATGGCGGCACCGGCAAAGCTGCCCGTAATCATGAATGCCTGGAAAGAATCATCTCCACGCTAAAACGTCTTGAGAATGATGAAACACTGCTGATCCAAAGCGGTAAACCGGTCGGCGTTTTTCGCACCCACGAAGAAGCCCCGCGGGTTCTGATTGCAAATGCCAACCTCGTGCCCCGTTGGGGAAACTGGGATGTCTTCCGCGAGCTGGAAAAAAAGGGTTTGACCATGTACGGCCAGATGACAGCCGGTTCTTGGATATATATTGGTTCGCAGGGCATTGTACAGGGTACTTATGAAACATTCGCCGAGTGCGCGCGCCAGCATTTTAACAGCAGTTTGCGTGGCCGTTTGACAGTCACCGCAGGCCTCGGCGGTATGGGTGGAGCCCAGCCATTGGCCTGCACCATGAATGAAGGAAACTGCCTTGCAGTTGAAGTGGACCCCTGGCGTATCCAGCGCCGCGTGGAAACCCGCTATTGTGACCACATGGCTGAAACGCTTGATGAAGCGCTTAAAATTTTCGAGAACGCCAAAGAGCCCGTATCCGTAGGCTTGCTGGGTAACATCGCAGAGGTCCTGCCAGAACTGGTGCGACGCAACATCGTACCGGATATCATCACCGATCAAACCTCGGCCCACGATTTGCGCGAGGGCTATATACCGATGGGTTATTCACTCGAAGAAGCTACCCGCCTGAGGCAAAGCGACCCGGTTACCTATGACAACAAAGTACTGGACTCCATGGTCGTGCATGTACGCGCGATTCTTGAGATGAAAGCGCGTGGCGCCATCTGCTTTGACTATGGCAACAACCTGAGGGGTCAGGTGGCCGATCATCGGAATATGCCGGAAGCATTTGACTTCCCGGGTTTTGTACCCGCTTATATTCGTCCGTTATTCTGTCGCGGTGCCGGGCCTTTCCGCTGGGCAGCATTATCCGGTGACCCGGAGGACATCCGCGTTACAGACGAGGCTATCCTGAAATTATTCCCGGAAAAACCCGCGCTGCGGCGCTGGATCGAAAAGGCCCAACAACAGATCAGTTTTCAGGGGCTACCGGCAAGAATATGCTGGCTGGAATACGGGGAGCGCGCAAAAGCGGCCCTGAAATTCAATGAACTGGTACGGGAGGGCAAGATCAAGGCGCCCATCGTCATCGGACGCGATCACCTTGATACCGGTTCAGTGGCTTCGCCCAATCGTGAAACCGAGTCCATGCTGGACGGTTCCGATGCGATCGCTGACTGGCCATTACTCAATGCCATGCTAAACACCGCTTGTGGCGCCAGTTGGGTATCCATCCACCACGGTGGCGGTGTGGGTATCGGCTATTCACAGCATGCGGGTATGGTCTGTGTCGCCGATGGAACCGATATGGCCGACAGGCGTTTGCAAAGAGTGCTGACGGCGGATCCCGGCACAGGTGTCATGCGCCATGCGGATGCCGGTTACCAGGAGGCCATTGATATCGCTAATGAAAGAGGTATTGACCTGCCCATGATTAACGGCGCGTGATCCCGGTGAGTGCGGTTAAACTCCGTCTGGATCACCTGTATGCTGATCTGGATCAAAGCATGTCACAGCTGCGACAGCAGTATGAACCCGTCAGGCAATCGCGAAAAATCGTCGAACACGCCCTGCTCGATGGGCAAGCACACTATGGGATCAATACCGGCTTTGGCGTGCTGGCCAACAAACGCATATCCAGCGATGATCTGGCCATTTTGCAAAAAAACATTCTCTTGAGCCATGCCTGTGGCGTAGGAGACCCTGTACCACCAGAAATTACCCGGCTCATGCTGCAACTTAAGATACATTCGCTCAGCCTCGGTTACTCGGGTGTTTCCGAACAGACCTTCTTAAAACTCCTGGAGTTGGAAAACCTGGGTGTTCTACCATGGATACCCAGTCGAGGCAGCGTAGGTGCATCGGGTGACCTCGCACCGTTGGCACATATGTGCCTGCCTTTAATCGGCCGGGGCGAAGTGTGGGACGATGCATTCTCTACCAGGATACCCGCTTCACAAGTGTTGGAAGCAAAAGGCATTGAACCGATCAATCTGCAAGCGAAAGATGGTCTGGCACTGATTAATGGCACCCAGATGATGGCGGCCTACGGTGCCTTTGTTCTCGAACGGACACTGGTATTGCAACGCGAGGCCGATTTACTGGCCGCGATGAGCCTCGAGGCGCTACAAGGCAGCGCCGCGCCCTTTGATGAGCGAATTCATGCCATCAGACCCCACCATGGGCAGCAAGTCGTTGCGGCTAACATAAGAAAGCTTTTGGAAGGCAGTGAAATCCTTGCATCTCACCGCGACTGCGGCAAGGTGCAGGATCCCTACAGCCTGCGTTGTGTACCCCAGGTACATGGGGCCAGCAGGGATGCGTTGTCCTATTCCCGGCAATGTATTGAAACCGAGCTCAATTCCGTGACGGACAACCCCCTGGTCTTCGCACAAGGGGATATCATCTCCGGTGGAAATTTCCATGGCCAGCCACTGGCTTTGGCAATGGACTTCGCAGCCATTGCACTGGCCGAACTGGGCAGCATTTCGGAGCGGCGGACCTACCTGTTACTGGAAGGCCATGATGGCCTTCCCAAGCTGTTGATGCACGATACCGGCGTTAACTCCGGATTCATGATTCCGCAATATACGGCTGCCGCACTTGTTTCTGAAAACAAAGTCCTTTGTCACCCGGCCAGTGTCGATTCGATACCGACTAGCCTGGGCCAGGAGGATCATGTCAGCATGGGGTCAATCAGCGCCTTTAAATTGCTCTCGGTATTGCGAAATGTTGAGCTGATCCTGGCGGTCGAATTGCTTACATCCGCACAAGCACTGGACTTTCGCGGGACACTTTCACCCGGACATGGCGTTGCGCTCGCCCACAAAGCCCTGCGCAGGGAAATCCGGCACGCGGAGCAGGATTACGAGGTGAGAAATGATCTCAATCAGTGTGCTGAAATATTGCGCAGTGGAGCATTGTTGAAAGTGGTGGAGAACGAGCTGGGTCTTTTAAAATAGTGACTGTTCTGCGTAATATTGGCCAACTTGCCACCTGCCCCGCCGACAGCGCGCAACATGATGCCGGGCTGATAAACAACGCCGCTCTTGCTTTTGACGAGAACAGGATTCTCTGGGCAGGCAGAGAGTGTGAATTGCCTGACTCATTCACCAGTGATGAAACATTTGATTGCGCTCAACGACTGGTAATGCCCGGAATGATAGATTGTCACACCCACCTGTGTTTTGGTGGTTGGCGTGGTGATGAGTTTGAGATGCGTCTGCAAGGCAGAAGCTATCAGGAAATCGCTGCAGCCGGCGGGGGTATCAGAAGTACCGTTGCTGCGACCCGCGCCAGCTCCGCAGAACAGCTGCTGGAGAAAGCGCTGGATTCACTTGAAGGCATTCTTGATTTGGGTGTCACAACACTTGAGTGCAAATCGGGTTATGGTCTTGAACAATCCGCGGAGTTGAAGCAATTACAGGTATACCGGCAACTGAATGAACTGCAAGCGGTGGAACTGGTACCCACTTTTCTGGGTGCACACATGGTGCCGGATGAGTATCAGCACAACCGGGATGCCTATATCCAGATACTCTGCGATCTGCTAATACCCGAAGTGAGTGAACGCAAGCTCGCACGCTTTTGCGATATTTTTGTGGAAGAAGGCGCCTTCACTTTGACAGAAGCGAGAAAGATACTTGGTTCCGCCAGGCTGGCTGGATTGGGATTAAAAGTGCATGCCGATCAACTAAGTAATGGCGGTGGCGCGCAATTGGCCGCCAACTTAGGCGCAGTATCTGCCGAGCACCTTGAATATGCTGATTCAGAAGGCATCCGGGCTTTGGCCGAAGCCGGAACCGTCGCAGTCAGTCTGCCGTTAGCCTCGCTCTATCTGAATGAACGCTATTTACCCGCGCGGGAGATGCTGGATGCCGGCGTCCGGGTTGCAATAGCGACGGATTTCAATCCCGGCTCAGCACCCAGTTATCACTTGCCATTGGCCATGACCCTGGCCTGCCTGAATCAGAAAATGACCCCCCAGGAAGTTATCAAGGGTGTCACTACCGTAGCGGCCCGGGCCATATCGGCGGAGCAACGCATCGGTTCGTTGCTGCCTGGATATGACGCGGATATCGCCATCATCGATGCACCGTCAGTTAACCATTGGCTTTACCACTTTCGCGCCAATGCCTGTTGTGGCGTGATTAAGTCAGGACATTGGGCAAAAAGCCTTAGCTAAACTCTTCCAGAAGCGGACACCGACTGCAGTTGTACCCACTGCATCATTATTTTTAATTCGAATTGTTTGGCATTTAATTGATCTGGATTATGTATCTAACACATAAAGATGATTTACAATACACTTGTTAATGCGAATCACTCTCATTTACAGATTAAGGACATACATGACACTTGCAGACCTGACCCGGGGCGATATTGCCAAACTTATCAAGATAGACACCAATGACCCCGGGGTTATCCGCTTGATGATATTGGGTATGGTGGAAGACATCACCGTGCGCGTGGAGAATATCGCCATCGGCGGGGACCCTCTCGAAATTGGTTTTTTTGGTAGCTCCATTTCCTTGCGAAAAGAGCAGGCACGCCATTTCAAAGTCGCGCGGATAACGCCAGGTGATTGAAAGCACCGAGGTTAAAATACCCCTAAGTGGTATTGGTATCAGGCGTAAAGCACGGGCGTCAATAGCGCTTATCGGCAATCCAAACGCCGGCAAAAGCACCTTGTTTAACCGCTTGACCGGACTGCGTCAAACAACAGGCAATTTCCCGGGTGTAACGGTTGAGAAGCACCTTGGTACGGTCCAACTGGCGCATAGCGCTTTCAACCTCATCGACTTGCCCGGTATTTATAGTCTGGATGGCACCTCTACGGATGAACGTATTGCCGTTGATGTAACGCTCGGACGTATTCCTGGCACAGATCGCCCTTCCGGACTCCTGGTAGTCATTGATGCCACGCATATTTATCAGGGATTGTACCTGCTGGAACAATTGCTGGAACTGCAACTGCCCACCATGGTCGCCCTGACCATGATAGACGCGGCCACGGCGAATGGCATCAGTATTGATATTGATGCCCTTCAAACGGCACTGGGGGGTGTTCCTGTATATCCGGTCAGCAGTATCAGCGGCCATGGCCTGGATGATTTAAAGAACGGCCTGGAAAACATCACCACGACCCCCTGCCCTCCTATTCCCGCTTCATGGCCGGAATTAAGTGAAACGGCGCAAAAACTTTCGCAGGAATTAGGTTCTGATTGGCAGCGGATTGATGTTATCCAGGCGTTGTTGCGGACCCATCCTGGCTTTTCGGGCAAACTCGGACAGCTTCTGGGTCAGGACAGGGTCGCCGGTCTTCGAAACAACTTATTCGGTGATGAACCGCCAGCTGCAGTGGAGGCACGTCGCCGTTACCAATGGGTAAAAAAGGTTATTACCGAGGTCCAGGTGCAGGCACCTTTGTACAGCAAACTTGGAGCCAGGTTGGCGCGTTGGACAAATAGACCCTGGCCAGCGACACTATTATTTTTTGCCGTTCTGATACTGGTTTTTCAGGCAGTTTTCACCTGGGCCACACCTCTGATGGACGTCATTGATGGCCTTAGTTCAAAGCTTGGGCGTTTAATCATCGAACAAATGGGAAATACCGCCCTTAGCAGTTTTCTGGCCGATGGTGTCATTGCAGGAGTGGGCAGCGTCATCATCTTTCTACCTCAGATACTTATCCTGTTCCTGTTTATTATTATTCTCGAAGACACCGGATATCTCGCACGAACATCTTTTTTAATGGATCGGGTCATGCGCACCGTCGGTCTGTCCGGTCAATCCGTAATCCCAATGCTATCCAGCTTTGCCTGCGCAGTGCCGTCGATTATGGCAACCCGGGTCATTCCGGACCGCCGCGACCGCATTGCCACCATATTGGCAGCACCATTCATGACCTGTTCGGCCAGGCTGCCGATTTATGCATTGCTGATCGCGGCATTTGTACCGAATAAATCCATTGGGTGGATGAACCTTCAGGGCCTGGTGCTATTCGGACTTTATATCCTTGGTATCCTGGGCGGGCTGGGCACAGCCCTTTTACTAAAGTCGTCTGCGTTAAAGGGGCCAAAACCACATTTTATGCTGGCACTGCCGGAGTTTCGGGCGCCCAACTTACAAACGGTTGCAATCAAACTGTTTGACCGGGGTCGTATTTTCCTGAAAAGGGCAGGTACCGTTATTTTCTTCGTGGCAATCCTGGTCTGGACGCTGGCCTACTTTCCACGCATGGATGCTGACGAATTCACTGCTGCCAAAACGCTTTCAAGCGAACCCATTAACCAGGCGGAACTCGACCACGCAAGGTCCGCCGCCCAAATGGAACAAAGCTGGCTGGGGCATATCGGCCGGACCATCGAGCCGGTATTCAAGCCTTTGGGCTGGGACTGGCGCGTCTCTTCCGCCGTTCTGGCTGGCTTCCCGGCCCGGGAAGTCGTTGTTGCTGTTATGGGTACGATTTATGCAGTTGGGTCAGATGCAGATGATCAGAGCCTTTCCGAAAAGCTCAGGGCGGCAAAATGGCCGGACGGCAGTGCCATATTTACTTTGCCCATGGTTCTGGGTCTACTCGTTTTCTATGCCTGGTGCCTGCAATGTGCAGCCACTCTCGCGACCATACGCAGAGAAACTAACACCTGGCGCTGGCCCATTTTTGCCTGGGTTTACATGACAAGCATCGGCTATACCGGTGCGCTTGTAATCTATCAGGTAGGCAGTCTGTTCTAGTTAGCAATATTCACAAGACAAAAAAAAGCCCGGTATTACCGGGCTTTTTTATTATGCAGATGACCTATTCACTTTCAGTTTGATCGTCAGCGCGAGCACGGCCAACCAGTTCGACGTAAGCCATGGGGGCTTTATCACCGGCCCGATACCCGCACTTCATAATGCGCAGATACCCACCTGGACGTTCCACAAAACGAGGCCCGATCTGATCAAACAATTTGCCCACGGCACCCTTGTCACGCAAGCGATCGAAGGCCAGCCGGCGGTGTGCCACACTGTCACTCTTTGCCAGTGTGATAAGGGGTTCCGCCACACGACGTAATTCCTTTGCTTTGGGCACAGTGGTCTTAATAATCTCATGCTCGAACAGTGAATTTGCCATGTTACGAAACATAGCCTTTCTGTTACTGCTGTTGCGGTTAAGCTGACGTCCTGATTTTAAATGACGCATATCTCGTTCCTGTTTCTGTGTGCTGATGCAGAGCTTGGTTTATAAGCTAATTAAGCGTCTGACAGCGCGGCCGGCGGCCAATTTTCCAGTTTCGTACCCAGTGACAGCTCATGCTGAGCCAGCACATCCTTGATTTCAGTCAACGACTTCTTACCAAGATTCGGTGTTTTCAATAATTCAACTTCAGTTCTCTGCACCAGA
The DNA here is from genome assembly GCA_036525655.1 of Lysobacterales bacterium. Lineage (GTDB taxonomy): Bacteria > Pseudomonadota > Gammaproteobacteria > Xanthomonadales > SZUA-36 > SZUA-36. Next base: position 10,628 of record DATCZY010000203.1, read on the forward strand.
TCACCGATGTATAAAATGCTCTCCGCTTTCAGACAGTTTGCTGAGCGTACGGTCAACTCCAAGTCATCGATAGGGCGAAGAAGTACCGGATCAATTTCCTGGAATTTTTCTTCCTGGACGATTTCGGTGCGAGCTTTGAAGTC